>JABEUO010000245.1 GCA_013044415.1 Acidimicrobiaceae bacterium | reverse complement strand
CTGCAACTTTGGAACCTAACTTGTGTTCTTCTATATCGGACTGCTGTGAGTCCTAGGCAATCTTAGGCTCTCAAATGTGATCGCTGGCTTGAAATCTGAATTGAGGCGAACTTTCTCAGGGGATCTACAGGCAGCCGACCGGATTAAAGTTAGCCTGACGGAGCGTGAGATTCGAGGAGGTGTGGACTTGGAATTAGCCGAAATTATAAGTCGGCTAGACGAAAGGATCGCCTTCCCATCCCAGCGCCGCTTTGACTATCGGGACCCATGGGCCAACGCCAGGATAAAAGAACACCTGAAAGCCATGGTTGCACATCAAGATGGATATATTGACCCCAAAGACGGAAGGTTTGTGCTCAACGCCCTCGTCCACTTGTCTCGCGGGTACTGTTGCAATAATCTCTGTCGTCATTGTCCCTTCGTCGGCGGAGCTAGGCGACCCCAAGATTTCGAGCCGGAGCTTTGACTGACTTTCAGACAGCCGGCATTTCAGACAGCCGGCATTTTTATTAGCCGGTAACTTATCGTTTTGATTTCTACGCCCAACCGCCAGGTCTAGTGTAGATAGCCCACCGGAAGTGCGTTTTTGCCGAGTATTTTCCTATCCGTTGGATCTTTTTTGACCGTCCCTATCCGTATCGGATCGTCGAGTCCCTTTGCCCTAAAAGCCGCTTCGACCTCTTCGGGGCGGCTTGTCGAGAAGAGCAACTCGAAGTCTTCTCCTCCAGAGATTGCTTCATCTATGGTTGCCCCGGCCTCGACGGGTATGTGGTCTAGGTCGAAACCGCATTTTGAGGCGTCAGCCATCCGCCACAAGTCGATCGCCAACCCATCGGAGATGTCCATGGCCGCCACCACCCCCAATTCGGAGAGAAAGATTCCCTCTGCTATTCGAGCGCGGGGATGGATGTGCCTTTCGGATCTTGGAGTGTGCTGGACGGTGGCGTCGGGGAACTTCAGCTCGCGTAGCCCCGCGGCGGATCCTCCAAGGGGGCCGGTGACGAATAGGATATCGCCGTCGGCCAGTCTGGATCTGAGCATCGGACTCCTCCCGAAATGCCCGCCTACCACGGAGATAGAGACCACGATCGAGGTTCCGTTAGACAGGTCCCCTCCGACGGTGAGGATCCCGTACTCCTCGCAAGCCGAGGCAATTCCAGATTGGATTTCGGCGATGTCGGTTACTTTCGGTGCCGATATCGCAACGGTCGCAAATAGTGGGGTAGCTCCCATCGCCGCTAGATCGGAAATGTTGACCGCAACCGCCTTGTACCCCACATCTTTGGGGCTAAAGTATCCCATGTCGAAATGGACATTCTCCGCTATCAGATCAACACATAGCGAGTATCTATTTTCCTGCAAAACGACGACAGCGGCGTCGTCGCCGGGGCCAATTTCGAGAAATTCCCGACCTTTGCCCGATCCGATTGGGCCAAACTTGGACAAAATCCCAAGTAGATGGGCCTCGCTCCAAGTGGATTCCAAACGAGATCTCCTTGCTAATTCCTGCAAAAATGGGTCGAGTTCCCCCGGAGCTTACCGGGACGCTCGGTTGGTTCATTTGATTATGGTGACTTACTAGGTAAAAATGGCGTAGCCTGTATGAATCCGAAATCTTACTTCAGGAAGGGGCAATCTACATGGCTGAAGTAGTAACCCGAAATAAGAAACTCCTCGACTGGGTGAACGAGGTTAAAGAACTTTGCACACCTAAAGAGGTGCATTGGTGCGATGGATCCGAGGCTGAGAAGGCTCTTTTGATCGAGCGTATGCTCGAGACGAAGACGCTAAAGAAGCTGAATCCACAGAAGCGGCCCGACAGCTACTGGGCCGGATCTGATCCTCGCGACGTAGCTCGAGTTGAGGACAGGACCTTCATCTGCTCTGAGCGGGAGTCTGATGCCGGACCCTCAAACAATTGGCGTGAGCCGTCTGAGATGCGGGAGACCTTGAAGTCCCTCTTTAGGGGGTCGATGGCCGGACGGACGATGTACGTAGTGCCTTTTTCTATGGGACCGATCGGATCTAAGTTTTCCTTGATCGGCATAGAGATAACCGACTCGGCGTATGTTGCGGTTTCGATGGGAATAATGGCTCGGATGGGGCAGGAAGTTCTGGGCGTACTCGGAGAGGACGGGGAATTCGTCCCGGCGCTCCATTCTGTGGGAGCCCCACTTGCTGAGGGCCAAACAGACGTACCATGGCCATGCAACCCGGACAATCGTTACATTGTCCACTTCCCTGAGACACGCGAAATCTGGTCTTACGGCTCAGGTTACGGTGGCAATGCACTGTTAGGAAAGAAGTGTCTCGCCCTTCGCATCGCTTCGGTAGTGGCACGCGACGAGGGGTGGCTCGCCGAGCACATGCTTATTCTCAAGCTCACCTCTCCCCAAGGTGTCGTCAAGTATGTCGCTGGAGCTTTCCCATCAGCCTGCGGAAAGACCAATCTGGCGATGGTTGTTCCGACGTTGCCAGGATGGAGCGTAGAGACAGTCGGTGATGATATCTGCTGGATGAGATTTGGTGAGGACGGGCAACTCTGGGCGGTTAACCCAGAAGCTGGATTTTTTGGTGTCGCACCGGGAACATCGGAGAAGACCAATCCAAATGCCCTCCATACCCTTGGCAAGGAGACAATCTTCACTAACACCGCGCTAACATCTGACGGTGACATCTGGTGGGAAGGTCTTAGCGACGAACCGCCTGCTGGCCTTATCGATTGGAAGGGTAATCCTTGGACCAAGGATTCTGCGGGACCCGCTTCGCATCCAAACGCCCGATTCACCGTGTCGGTTACAAACGGACCGTCGATCGCACCCGAATGGGAGGATCCACGTGGAGTGCCGATTTCGGCGATACTCTTTGGTGGCCGAAGGGCATCGCTAGTTCCGCTGGTTACTGAGGCAAGAGACTGGGAGCATGGCGTGTTCCTGGGGTCGGTACTTGCATCGGAGACGACCGCAGCAGCAGATGGAAAAGTCGGCAATCTTAGACGTGACCCATTTGCGATGCTCCCATTCTGCGGATATAACATGGCGGACTATTTCGGGCATTGGCTTAAAATCGGTGCGGGCGCCGACCAATCTAAGCTTCCCAAGATCTTTCTGGTCAACTGGTTTAGACGTTCGGAGCAGGGCAAGTTCCTCTGGCCAGGATATGGTGACAACGCTAGGGTGCTCGAATGGGTAGCCAAGAGGGTCGATGGAAGCGTAGGTTACCAGGAGAATGCCTTAGGAAGGGTGCCAGAGCCAGGCGGGATAAATACCGACGGGTTGTCGATAACTGACGAGGCACTTGAGGAGCTGGTCAGGGTTGATGGTGGGCTGCTAAGCGATGAGGTCGCTTCGATCCGGGAGCACTATAGCCAGTTTGGCGAAAAGCTGCCAGAAGCGTTGGCGAAGCAGCTATCGACACTCGCTGAAGCCGCATCCAAGAGCTAAGTAAAAAGAGCTAAGTAGGATGTAAAGAGCGGGTACCCCGGCCGGGGTACCCGCTCTTTTTTGGGTTGGGTTTGTGGTGTTTGGAGACTTTACGCGGTCGGGGCACCAGGCTGGCCGTTTGTTTGGCCTTGCGGCCCGCGGAAACCGCCGTTGTTACCAAGGTGACCAACGCCATGGGGCGCCACACCGACCGAAGTCGCCGTGATCGAGGATCCTGATAGGGTACCTTCGACCATCACGTGCATACCATCCTTGATACTCGATATTGTGGGTGTCGTCGCTCCGGGACCCCGATAGGTGGTAGCGGAGTTGACCGCAACGCTATAGGTCGTCCCAGCACGGGTCGTCAGCGTAAAGCCCGACGTGCTAACTCCCGAGGCGGTCCCACGGTAGCTTGGGACCCTGACGTCGACCAAGGTCGCGTTGAGAGATGTGTGATCGGATGCGACGGAGCCGAATGCGACGATGTTTTCACCGCTTGTTACGCTGTCAGTCGAAGACGCCGTCCCGCCACCGGTGGAGTACTGGGTGGAACTAGCAAGATCGATTGTTCGATAGAAGCCCTGTCGGTCCTGGATTACGATTGTGCCGCTACCAGAGGAGATGACTTTTCCGGCCAAGGTTGGCTGCATAATTTCTACACCGGCCGCTGTAACCGTGGTGGTGGTGGGCGAAAGATTCTGATTAGTCGGCATGATCATTACCTGCTCACCCACTGCTACCGAGGTCGGCTCCGTGGTGACCCCCATCTCGTGATACTTGGTCGAAGATGTCGTGGTCACTGTTATCGAGTTGCCATTAGGCGTCGCAATGGTGAAAGTTCCGTTGCCGACGGAGGTTACTTTCCCCCCTACTCCTCGCAGCCCGCGACCCGGGCCCCTGTGCCATCCGCCGTGACCGCCAGGGCCGGGAAGGTTTTGATTTGCTGAGACCGAAGCAGCCGACAAAGCAGTGCTGGTGGGTTGTGTGTTTGATGAAGCTGAGGCTATCCCAAAGGCACCTGCGGAGAGGCCAAGAGATATTGCAAGGGTGTAACTGATCTTTTTGAGCGGAATTGCTTTTATCGTGCGTTTCATCGGATCTCCTTCATAGTTGTGGTGTACAGCTACATATTGGGGGCCCAAGCTTTGCTTGCACTTGAATTACCCTCCGAAAAGCCGGGGAATTTTTATCGGTCATATTCCACAATCTATCAAAAGCGTTGAAAAGCCCCCTGGCTGGGCGAGTGGGAAAGGCACATATAGTTTGGAGCCGCCGTCAGAAGGCCGATCTGCTGGGTCCCCGAAAGTTGACCCCCGGCGCACTATGGCAAGGGTCCTATGGATCTGTAAGTTTGATTTCGACCAACCTGGAGAGACCGACGTCATGGTGGCTGGTCCGTCGAATCAGCTAGGTTCTATTGGCTCTTCTCGTGGTTGGTCAGGGACGAAGCAAACGGGGCGCACCGGGCAGCCTGGTCGTATGAGCCATTGACAGACAGGGACAGCGTGAACTGGGCTATCACACTTCGAGGCTATGTTCCAGCTTCCTCTATTCGAGAACCACAAAGGCGAACTATTGCACCCTGGCCCTTAGGGAGCAGGAATTTTGATTTGGACCTATTTGCAGCTTTTATGAGAACTCAAGACAGCAACCTACGTGGCACTCCTCAGTTGGAATTTCCATGCCGGGGTAGTTGGCAGCATGAAACGAAGGATCGATCTGCTCTTGGACCAGGTCGGCTACCATTGAAACGAATGCGTCGTCCTTGGAGGCAGTAGGGACACGAAATAGGCTGATCCCAACGTCTTTAGCGATCTGAGCTGCGAGTACGTCCAAGTCGTAGATGACTTCCATATGATCAGATACGAAACCTATCGGAACTACCACGACGGTGTCTATGCCACTCTCGACGTACTCTGTAAGCTTGTCACCGATGTCCGGCTCTAACCAGGGCTCCGTTGGCGGCCCGCTTCGGGATTGGAAGACCAAATCCACCGGAACATCCGAGAAGCCGCCGTCTTTGATCGAATCCCTGATTGCCTCTTTGACACTTTCCAGCTGGCTCAGGTATTTCGACGATACCGACATCTTTAGTGGTATCGAGTGGGCGCTACAAGCGACGGCAATTTTACGATCACCCAAGGAGGTTAGGTCTTCAACTAGTGCTCTAGTCGCTTCAACCAGGGTACCTACGAATCCTGGATGGGAAAAGTAGTGGCGAATTTTATGTACGTAGAGTCCGGGAGCGTACTCATCGACCGCTCTTTGGATATCTTCCCTGTACTGCCTGCACCCTGAGTACGAACCGTAGGCCGAAGTGACAAAGGCCAGGGCAGACCTGACACCGTCGCTTTGGAGCTCCTTTACTACCTCGCCAATGTAGGGAGACCAGTTTCTGTTGGCAAAGTAGATCGGGAGGGTGATCGAGCGGGATGAAAGTTCCAGACGCAATTTTTCGATCAATTCCAAATTTTGTTCGTTGATCGGGCTTTTTCCGCCAAAGAGCATGTACTGATCGGCCACCTTCTCGAGTCTCTGCCTCGGGACGTTCCGGCCAGAAGTCACATTTTCAAGGAAGGGCATCACCTCCGAAGGATCATTCGGACCCCCGAAGGAGAGCCAAATAATCGCTTCGTAGTTGATTGCTCCGGAAAGGTTCAACCTAGCGGCCGGCTTTGACTACCTTGCCAGCTCTAATGCAGGAAGTGCAGACGTAGAGACGCTTTGGCGACCCACCGACTATTGCCCTTACCCTCTGGATATTAGGATTGAAACGCCTTTTATTGCGCCTGTGGGAATGGGATAGGCTCATCCCAAAGAAGGGCTTCTTACCGCAAAGTTCACATACTGCTGCCATGTCACCGTCTCACAAAAATCTTTTGGCCACCGTCGGCCGAACAAAACAGACATACTAGTTGGTTAAATTACGCCTACCTAACGGGCAATGACAAACTAGCATCTCCTCGATGGTTACCAAGGTGCATGACCCAGCCGCTTACCTAGTGGACTCTCTAGGACTATTTAGAGATCTGCTCGCAAGCCATAAGGCAGAGATTGACAGGCTGAACGTCTTTCCAGTTCCAGACGGTGATACTGGTACGAACATGACCCTGACCCTAAATAGCGTTGTCTCACACCTATCGGAGGTGAACAATCAGTCCTTGACCGAAGTCACAAGGGCCCTCGCAATGGGGTCCCTTTTAGGGGCACGAGGTAATTCTGGGGTGATACTTTCCCAGCTTTTAAAGGGAATCTCCGAGGCTTTCGCTAGCCTAGAAGGGCCCTTGAACCCAGAGGTAATCGCACAAGGGCTGATGAGGGGTTCGAGGCTAGCCGACTCCGCCGTCTTGCGACCCAAAGAAGGGACCATACTAACCGTTGCGAGGGCGGGAGCCGAAAGCGCAGCGAGGTACTTAGCCCAGAGCGGGAAGTTTGAGCTCGGCGAGATGCTGACCCAGGTGCTTAGAGAGGTCCGGAGAGCGCTAATAGAGACGACCAATCAGCTCGAGCAGTTGAAAAAGGCCGACGTTGTCGATT
>JABEUO010000054.1 GCA_013044415.1 Acidimicrobiaceae bacterium | reverse complement strand
TAGGCCGAAGAAGCGCCGTCGGGTCTAGGTCGAGGAGTATTAGAAGTTGGCCAGATATACAGGACCAGTTTGTCGGCAATGTCGCCGGGAGAAGGTGAAGCTCTACCTCAAGGGAGAGAAGTGCGACAAGGCTTGCCCGATGGACGGGAAGAAGCCTTACCCACCGGGTGAGCATGGCAAGGACCGACAGAGGCAGGGATCTGAGTACTCAACGCAGCTGCGTGAGAAGCAAAAGGCTCGCCGAATCTACGGAATCCTCGAGAAGCAGTTCGCCAATACTTACAACGAAGCGAACCACGCGTCGGGGATTACGGGTGACAACCTATTGAGGATGCTCGAGCTTAGGTTGGACAACGTCACCTTCAGAGCGGGTTGGGCCTCTTCGAGGTCCCAAGCCCGTCAGCTCGTCAGCCATGGCCACGTCACGGTCAATGGCAAGCGCGTGGATATCCCGAGCTATCGCCTTAAAAAGGGCGATACGGTCGCCCTGATTGCGAAGACTCGCGAGAATATCCAGGTCCGTACGACCAGGGATACCATGGCCCGCCGTCTTCCAGCTTGGCTGGAGGCCGAGGGAACAGGTTTCGAGGTGAAGGTACTTAATCCGCCACTTAGGGAACAGATCGATACCCAGATAAGAGAGCAGCTCATAGTCGAGCTCTACTCCAAGTAACCAATTCGTAGGAGTAAAGTGCTTTTTATTCAGAGACCAAAGGTAGAAGCGGTCGGCGAGGCGATAGGGAACCGTCAGAAGTTCACTATCGGCCCGCTAGAGCCGGGATTTGGCCACACTATTGGAAATTCGTTGAGGCGTGTGCTTCTGTCGTCTATTCCTGGCGCAGCTATAACCCAGCTGCGTTTTGACGATGCTCTGCACGAGTTCACCACGCTTAGCGGGGTGAAGGAGGACATTACCGATATCGTCTTGAACCTCAAGGACGTTGTCGTAAGGTCCTTCTCCGAGGAGCCGGTGACAATTCGGATCGACGTTCGTGGCCCGAAGATCGTTAGGGCGGAGGATTTCGCGCTTTCGGCCGACATTGAGATCGTCAATCCCGATCTACATATAGCCAGTTTGAGCGCAAAGGGACGACTCGCTTTCGACGCAGTTGTCGAGAGGGGTAAAGGCTATCGCTCGGCCGACAAGAATAAGAGGTCAGCGACGATCGGCATTATTCCGGTTGACTCGATCTTCTCCCCGGTGAGGAGGGTCGCATTTACGGTTACCCCAACAAGGGTCGAGCAGGCAACGGACTACGATCTCTTGACATTGGACATAGAGACCGACGGCTCGATTTCGCCATCTGACGCCCTTGCGTCCGCCGGAGAGACCTTGAAGAACCTGATGGTTCTGATCGCAGAGACTAGCGAGAGCCCGCAAGGTCTTGAGCTGACCGAGGCGGAAGTTGACGAAGTGCGTTCATACGACCTCGATCTCCCGATTGAGGAGTTGGGTCTTACTGAGCGTCCGAGAAACTGCCTCAAGCGTGCGCAGATCAACTCGATAGGCGAGCTGATAAACCGTACGGCCGAAGATCTACTTGCAATTACTAATTTTGGCCAGAAGTCTTTAGACGAGGTCACTTCGAGACTTGAAGGCCGCGGACTTCAATTGAGGAGCAGGGACTAATGACACCCGGACGCCCGAAGAAGGGCAAGAGACTAGGCCACAGCGCAGCGCACCAGAAGGCCATTTTGGCTAACTTGGCGGCGTCTTTGATCGCCGCAGAGTCGATTATGACCACCGAGACTAAGGCGAAGCTCCTTAAGCCGGTAGTTGAGAAGTTGATTACAAAGGCCAAGGCCGGCGGGGTCCACAATCAGCGTCTGGTCGTATCTTTCCTGAGGGATAAGGATATGGCGCACAAACTCTTTGAGGACATTGGTCCAAGATACGAGGGACGCTCTGGTGGTTATACGAGGATTTTGAAGCGGGGTCCACGTCACGGGGATAACGCCCCAATGGTTGTCATAGAACTCGTGTGACACGGACTCACCACACTAACGAAGTCGAACAGGGAGGTCTCTTCGATCAAGAGACCCCTCTGCTTTCCGAAGCTTCTCAGGCTGAGCTAGAGAGTTGCGATGCGGCCCCCGATGGGGCCGTTTTGCATTACGCCGCTTCGATCAGCTACGTCGGCACCGGATACCACGGGATTGCTTATCAAGCCGGACAGAGAACGGTCATCGGTGTACTCGGGGTTGCGATTGAAAGGGCGCTTCGGCACCACGTAGAGATAGTGGTTGCGGGCCGTACCGATTCGGGTGTACACGCCTTAGGCCAGGTGATTAGCTTTTCGGGACCCGCCCATAAAGGCGGATTAGACGGCCTATACCAGTCGCTGGCGAGACAACTGCCAGACGACGTCTCGGTGAACTGGCTCGGGTTGAGCGAACCTTCCTTCTCTGCTCGGCATTCGGCGAGGTATCGACACTACCTCTACAGGATCCTTCCCGGAACAGAGAGGGACGCAACGACTTCAGATCGGAGCTGGCAAGTTCCCTATGAACTCGACTTGCCAGCTATGAGATCGGCGTCCTACGTCCTGGTCGGTGAGCATGATTTTGCGGGATTTTGCAAAAAGGGTCCCGATGGTACTTCGACTACGAGGCGTGTCTACGAGGTCCGACTACAGAGCAGGGGACGTTTCGTAGACTTTGAGATCTGGGCTAACGCCTTTTGTCACCAGATGGTGCGGGGAATTGTGGGTTCATTGGTTGAGGTGGGTAAGGGGAGGTCTTCGGTCAGTTCGTTTGCAAGGAGTGTACTCTACCCACCGACGGAGAAGAGGTATCTGGCTCCTCCTAGGGGTCTCTACCTGGTGGAGGTAGGGTACGGGGACTTCAGCGGCGCCAAGGATGTCGATCCGCTAATCTTTTCGGTTGGTGAAGTACCCAACTCCGTCTATGCTGTTTCTTCGTGTCTTGGGCGCAAAAGCCGCCAGGAGCAAGTTCTAAACCGGTGAGGATTATGAAGACATTCGTGACCAAGCAGTCTGACGCTGTTGCGGACCGCAAGTGGTATGTAGTAGACGCCGAAGGGATGGTGTTGGGGAGACTCGCCACCGAAGTGGCGCACATTATCAGGGGCAAACATAAGGCTATCTTTGCCCCCTATCTAGACGCGGGCGACCATGTGATTGTGATTAACGCAGACAAAATAGTGCTGACGTCTAATAAGGCCGATCGTAAGTTCGCCTACCACCACACGGGCTATCCGGGTCACCTGCGGGCCGCCCTCTATAGGGACCTCCTCAAGGATAAGCCAGAGTTCGTGATTGAAAAAGCGGTCAAGGGGATGTTGCCCCATGGTCCGCTAGGGCGACAGATGGCTAAGAAGCTCAAGGTCTATTCGGGGCCAGACCATCCCCACCAGGCACAGCAACCGGTTTTACGCACCCTTGGCACAGCGCCCAAGAGTGCTTGAGTTTTTTGATCCGAGAGGTTTTTGAATAAATGACTAAGACAACCATTCAATCCACTGGAAGGCGTAAGCAAGCCATTGCTAGGGTGAGGCTTTCCGCAGGCGAAGGTAATATCACCGTCAACAACAGACCCTTTGCCAGTTATATAACTTCTCTTGCCCAGCAGACGATGGCCACCGAGCCACTGCGAGTGGCGCAGGTTGCTTCTGAATACGACCTTTCAATTACCGTGGATGGCGGCGGAATGGCCGGGCAGGCCGGTGCTATTCGGCTCGGAATTGCTCGGGCTCTGATCGAGGCGGATCCCGAACTCAGGGGTATTCTCAAGAAGGCTGGCTTTCTGACCCGGGATGCCCGAGAGAAGGAGTCCAAGAAGTACGGCCTCAAGAAGGCCCGGAAGGCCCCTCAATTCTCTAAGCGTTAGTTTCTTGCTCCGTTTTGGAACAGATGGAATTCGAGGCAGGGCCAACGAGACCTTAACGGTTTCGCTGGCCCTAGCTTTAGGCGTGGGCGTCGGAGAGGTTCTTGGCGCCGACCGAGTGATAATCGGTCGGGATACGAGAGAGTCGGGACCTATGCTCGTCGCCGGTGTTGCGGCGGGTCTTATGAGCGTTGGTGTCGACGTCGTCGACCTAGGAGTGGCGCCGACCGGGGCGATAGCGTTCGCTTCCTCCATCTATCGACTTCCTGCAGTGGTAGTATCTGCTTCGCATAATCCTTACTTTGATAACGGACTCAAGGTCTTCGCCGCCGGCGGGAGGAAGCTGTCAGAGGATGATCAGCGCTCCGTGGAGGACGCTATTGAGGCCTTTATCCACTTAGAGCAGCCAAAGGCAAATTCGCCGATAGGCACGCTAAGCGTTGAAGATATTTCCTCGCATTATCGACAACATATTTTGGCTTCGATCGGGACAAACGAGGATCGGAGCGATCTTCGGGTGGTCCTCGATCTGGCCAATGGAGCGGCGACGTCGGTGGCCAGAGGGCTATTTGAGGAACTCGGGGTGCGGGTTGTCGGTATCTTATCCGACACCCCTTCGGGAAGAAATATCAACGAAAACTGTGGTTCGACCAATATCGAGCCCCTGCGTAGGGCGGTATTGCAGTCGAGGGCTGACGTCGGCCTCGCTTTCGATGGCGATGCCGATCGTGTGATTGCGGTGAGTGAAACCGGTGAGGTGGTCGACGGAGACCAGTTGATGGCCATGTTCGTGCCGGACCTCATCGATGGCGGAAGACTCAAAGGTGGTGGGATTGCAGCCACCGTGATGAGCAACCTCGGCCTTCATCGGGCGATGGAAGGCCTGGGGGTATCCATGATCGTCACTCCTGTCGGTGATCGCTTTGTGCTCGACGCCATGGAGGCCAACGGGCTGTGCCTGGGGGGCGAACAGTCTGGTCATATCATCTTCTCTGACTATGCGACTACCGGCGACGGCCTACTGACGGGTTCGATGTTATTGGACCTCCTTGCTAGATCCGATTCGAAGCTATCAACCATCTCGCAAAATGCGATGACAAAGTACCCACAAGTTCTGATTTCGGTAACCGTTCGAGACCCCCAGAGGGCATCGTCCACCGATCGCGTATGCGAGGCCATTGAGAGGGCGAAGGATATTTTGGGAGATAGTGGGAGGATCCTGCTGCGCGCCTCAGGTACCGAACCTGTGGTTAGGGTCATGGTGGAAGCGGAGTCTCAGGACCTAGCTCAAAGCATCGCTCAGTCAATCGCCGATTCCATCGAGGAGTAGGTAGACCTAGCTAGTGCCAATTGGATGCAATTGGATTCAATGGGATAGTTGGTACATTTGGCCTAAGCTCTAACCTATGTGCGGGATTATTGGGGTTAGTGGGGTCCGTGACGCCCCTGAAGTGATCGTTGAGGCGCTTAGGCGGCTTGAATACCGAGGCTACGATTCGGCTGGGATGGCAATCTATCAGGATGGATCGTTCAAAAGGGTGAGAGAGGCCACCGGCACGCACTCGGTGGAACTCCTCGCAAAGCATGTCAAAGATTTCCAAGGCTCGGAGTCGGTTTCTGGAGTGGGTCACAATCGGTGGGCCACCCACGGCAAGCCCTCGCAGGAGAATGCGCATCCGCAGTTTGACTGCTCCGGTCGGGTAGCCGTCGTTCATAACGGGATAGTAGAGAATTTCGCAGAGCTCAAAGACGAGCTCCTGAGCCAGGGTCATCTGTTTACTTCAGACACCGACACCGAGGTAATTGCGCACCTTTTAGAGGTGGCTTTAGGCGGTACAGACCGTATCGACGATGCGTTGGCGGAAGTATTTTCCAAGTTGCGGGGGGCGATGGCTATCGTTGCGATGGAGACCTCTCGACCGACCCTCCTGGCATGTGTGAGAAGGACGAGTCCGCTGATAATCGCTACCAATGGTGACGAGGGTTTTATCGCCTCAGATATCCCAGCGATACTTGGCAGGGCAAAACACTACTACCAGATCGACGACGCAGTCGTCGCGAGCGTAGAGCTCGGTGAAGTCAGGGCGTTCAAGTTGGACCATACTGAGGTTGAACCTAGAGAGTTCGTCGTCACCTGGGACTTGACTAGGGCGGCGAGGGATGGCTATGACGACTTCATGTCCAAAGAGATTATGGAGCAACCCCAGGCGATAAGGGACACCCTCGCAGGGAGGCTCCAGCACTGGGACACCTCGGGTATCCAGCTTGACGAACTCCGGGTTGAGGTAGAAAAGCTCCAGAGGGTCAACAAGATATTTATGATCGGCTGTGGAACTAGCTACCATGCCTGTATGGCGGCGAGGTACGCGATCGAGAGCTTATGCAAAATACCCGTAGAACTCGACGTTGCGAGCGAGTTTCGATATCGCGAGCCCAGATTAGACGAACAGACCTTGGTGATTGCGGTGAGTCAATCTGGTGAGACTTTGGACACTATTGCGGCCCTCGCCGAAGCGTCTAGTTCCGGGGCGGTGAGCCTCGTAGTATCCAACGTCGTGGATTCTTCGATGGCGAGGATGGCGGATTCTGTTATCTATACTCACGCAGGGCCCGAGGTGTGTGTGGCATCGACGAAGACCTACTTGGCACAAATAGTCGCTCTTGAGCTCTTTGCGATCTACTTTGCAAAACTGAAGGGAACTTCGACCACCGCTGAGCTTCGCTCGCTGGCTAGTGCCCTGGAGGAGCTTGCGGAGAAGGTTGGACAACTTACCAACAGATTCGCCGAGATGGTCGGAGTCGCCTCCAAGGTGGAGAATTTCGAACGGTTCTACTTCATAGGCCGCAATGTCGGTTTTCCCGTTGCACTAGAAGGGGCCCTGAAGCTCAAGGAGCTCAGCTATTTGCCTGCGGAGGGTTTCCCTGCCGGGGAGCTGAAGCACGGCCCAATAGCGATGTTAGATGCCTCATCGGTCGTGGTGGCCATTGCAACCAGAGGTAGGTTGTGGGAGAAGGTGATGGCGAATCTGCAAGAGGTAAAGGCGAGGGGTGCCAAGGTCTTGTTGGTGGCCAGCGAAGGCGACAATGAGACAATCGCCGAAGGCGATGCCGCTTTTGTCGTCCCCGAAACCCATCCACTCCTTAGTCCGGTGCTCGACACGATTCCTCTACAGATTCTCGCGTATCACCTCGCTAGGTATAGAGGTTTTGACGTCGATAGGCCGAGGAATCTCGCCAAGACCGTCACCGTCGAATGAGCGATGGTGGAATTTGAGTTTTGCGATTCGCTGGCTTTGGAAGTTAGCGATTTTTCGCTTGGTCGATCCACTTGGATCGAGCCTTTGATCCCAAAATGGAGGAGCGATGGCAAGTTTCGATAGTTTCGAGGCGCTAAGTTTTGACTGCTACGGCACACTGATCGATTGGGAAACCGGAATAACCAAGGTGATAGCTGGGTGGCCACAACCCCTCGGGGTCGCTCTAGATAGGGAGGATATTCTCTCCGCTTTTGCGGCGCATGAATCGATGGTCCAGTCGGCCAAACCCCGAACGAGCTATACCGAGATTTTACGAGAGTGTGCTTTTTTGGTGGCTGACGAACTCGGAATCAAAATAACCGATCAGCAAGCAGCAGAACTGGCTAGCTCGGTGGGTGACTGGCCCCCCTTTTCAGACTCAGTGGAAGCGCTAAAGCTACTCAGCAAGAAATACAAGCTGATTATTCTGTCGAACGTCGATCGGATTTCATTTAGTCGCAGTAACGAGCTTTTAGGGACTAATTTTGACTTGGTAATCACGGCAGATGATGTTGGAAGCTACAAGCCGAATTCAGCTAACTTTCAGCTTCTTATTGAGAAGCTTTCCTATTTGGGGATTGAGAAAGACCGAATCCTCCATGTTGCACAAAGCCTTTTCCATGACCATTTTCCGGCGAAGAGTGTTGGTTTGAGTTCAGTGTGGATCGATCGTCGGGCACATTTGAGCGGGTGGGGGGCTACGCCACCTCCGCAGGGCAGCGTAGAGCCTGACTGGAGATTCAATTCGATGGCGGATTTTGCGACCGCCTGCATTCAGCAAAAGCGGAGTAATTGATGGACTAATGTCGATCAAATAACCCACTCCAATTGATTCAATTATCCACTTGAAGTAGGGTGAGTCTTTTGATATTTAGATTTAGTTTTCATTTTTTGGAGTTACCTATTGGTTTGTAATGTATTTTGATTAAGTGATATATACCCAAGATACCGCTAGGCGAGTGGATGCAAATTATCTCATAACGCTCACCGTGGTCGCCGAAACTGAGAGTATTTCTGAAGCGGCTAATCAGCTTGGACTTTCACAGCCAGCCGTTTCACAGCAGCTAAAGCAGCTCTCTGAGGCGCTAGGCGAAAGACTTCATGTTCGCAGGGGTCATGGGGTCCAATTAACCACCGCAGGCATGGCGTTAGCAGAACGATCAGCTTTGCTGCTTCGGTCTTACCGTTCGGTGCTAGATTACCTAGCCAGTCTTTCCAAGGGCCTCGGTGGGATCCTCTCCACCGCAGCATCGAACACCGTCGCCGCCTTTGTCATGCCAGCCTTGATGGTGAAGTATCGAGCCGAGAATCCAGGTGTAAAGCTCGAGTTGAGGTCTGGTAATTCCGAGCAGGTCGTTGAGGATGTTGCCTCATGGCATGCCGAGCTCGGCATCTTTGAGTCCCCAAGGTTGGCACTGCCCGATGGACTAGCCGAGGTTGCAATTGAGGGCGACGAACTCCTTCTGGTAGCGTCAGAGGACTTTGTGTCGGTTCATGGAAGAACCTTTCTCAAAGGTGACCTGGCTGATCTGCCTATGGTCTGGAGGGAGAAGGGGTCTGGTGTCAGAAATGTCGCCGAGATGGCGCTGACTAATGCCGAGATTCCCTTCGAAGTCGGATTTGAGATTGCGGGTGGCGAAGGAGTGAAGGAGGCAATATTGAGTTCGCTTGGTGCCGGGTTCTTGTCTTCAAGGGCGGTTAGAAGGGAGATCCTAGAGGGGCGCTTGCTGCTCCTGGAGGTGGAGGGGCTGCCCACGATCTCGAGGGGTTACCGGGTTGCGTTTCACCCGGGAACCCTGTCGATTCCAGCACGTAATTTCTTGACCCTCCTTGGACACGGCGATATTGGGTAGCGGGTCAATTTCGACGACGCATTAGTCGTCTTCGGGCGATCTTTTTCTACCCGATCCTCTATCCTCTTGATGGTGGTTAGCATACGGACCGGTGTAGATATCTTGGAGGTAAACAGGATGAGAGAGTCGATCCTGCGAACCCCGAGGCTCAAAGAACGACTCTTTCTCGAATCAGAGATCTCATTTGCACTTGCCCGCTCGAATCCATTTGGGGCCCTCGCAGCACGTTTTTGTGCCAAAGAGGCGGCAATGAAGGCACTAGGCAAGGGGATGCGAGGCGCTCGCTTTAGGGATATAGAGGTATTGAGGCTCCCATCAGGTGGGCCCATACTTCGCTTCTCCGGAGGTGCATTAGAGACCTACTTGGAACTCGGCGTGGTATCCTGTTCTGTCTCGATGTCTCATAGTGAGACTGTCGCAACCGCTTTTTGTGCTCTGCTAGTCGATCCAGGGGCGGTACCAAAAGGATGAATTTTCTGGCCAACCATTTCCCAGATGACTCGACCGACGTATTAAAGGTAACTGGAGGCGGAAATTGATCCCAATCGTCAATTCGGGCCAAGTCGCAAAATTCGATTCGGAATTGGCAAAGACTGGGTCTTTGGACGCAATTATCAACCGCGTCGGATATTCGGTCGCAAGGAGGGTCGAGAAGAGGTTCGGTGGCTCCCTATATGGTCGAAGGGTCGTGGTTCTGGCCGGTCCCGGGAATAATGGAAAAGATGGAGTTGCCGCGGCGGGGCACCTTGCGGCCTTTGGGGCGAAGGTGAGGATTATAGGCTTCGAAGAGTTAGTAGCGAAGGATCTCGACGTTAGCGGGCTGAGAGAAGCTGATCTTTTTGTCGATGCGATCTTTGGCTCCGGCCTTTCAAGGGAATTCGAGCCCCCTAAATTACCTTCGGGAGTCCCGGTTTTGGCGGTCGATATCCTGTCTGGCCTGGACTCTGATACGGGATTGAAAAAAAAAGGATCACTGGTCGCTCAGGAGACCGTCGTAATAGGGGCACTCAAGCCCGGACATCTCCAAAACGACGGAATGCGTATATCTGGAGATATTTCGCTCGTACTTAGGGACTTATATGGTGGACCGAAGGAGATCTTTAAGAACCAAAATGAGCCGGAGTGCCATCTCTTCGAGGAGGACGATCTGAAGGGTCTACTCCCCGTGGGTGGGCATGGTGATCACAAGTGGAATAGGGCGGTTATGGTCGTAGCCGGTTCAGATTCGATGGCGGGCTCCGCAACAATGGTGGCCTCAGGAGCGTTTGCCGCCGGATGTGGGATGGTAGTGCTTCACACCGAGGCGAAGAGTCTCCAGCAGCTTCCCTCTCAATATGTCGTCCAAGCGATCGAAAGGATGTGGGCTCCGCCGCTTCTCGATCAACTCCCCCGCTTTGGGTCAGCGGTTATAGGACCGGGTCTTGGTGATTCCCTACAGATTTCAAATATGGTCAGAAGGTTTGTCGCAGGCGCTGATCGACCTGTAGTGGTCGATGCCGATGGGATCAAGGCCTTCGCTTCCGCCGGCCAACTCAAGTCTTCAGTCCTTGCAAAGAGCAGACAGGTCGTCATTACTCCCCATATTGGGGAGTTCAACTACCTAGGCCGAAACGATGGTCTCAAAGTCGACGAAGATTCAGACCTAATAGCTGCTTCACGAGCCATGGCAAAAGCAACTTCGGCGACAGTGCTTCTCAAAGGTTCTCCGACCGTCGTCGCTGGGCCCACTGGCCGGGTTGTCGTGGTTGCTGAGGGAAATTCTCTATTGGCTTTTGCGGGATCTGGAGACGTGCTATCAGGTATCTTGGGTAGCTTTTTGTCGATGGGCCTAGATTCGCTCGACGCAGCCGCAGCAGCCGCATTTGTCCACGCTAGGTCGGCTCGGCTTTGTGGCGGATTTTCAACCTCGCCGGAGCGTGTGATAAGGGAGATTCCGAGGGCACTAGCGGGAATTAAGGAAGATTGGCACCTTGACCAGAGTGCATATCGAATCATTTAAATCCGCTTTGTGCAACTGACCCAGCCCTCGCTAGCCTGTTAGTTATAGGTGTCGAGGTGAACAAGAATCAGATGGAGGCGACGTGGAAGCTCTGAGTCGGTCGGCATGGGCCGAGGTGGACTTGGATGCGCTCTATCACAACGCCAGGTCAATAGTTCGTATCGTTGCACCGAGCGAGGTCTGTGCCGTAGTTAAGGCCAACTCGTACGGTCACGCCGCTACCGAAGTTGCAAAGGCGGCGATTTTAGCCGGAGCGAGCTGGCTGGCAGTTGCGACACTGGAAGAAGGGATTTCCCTAAGGGAAGGTGGGATCAAAGCCCCAATCCTTCTTCTTCTAGAGCCAGAGCGACGCTACGTCGAAGACGCCCTTAGATCGGGTCTGACCATCTCCATCGACCACCCGGAATTAGCGTGGGAGGTATCGGCCGCCAGGGATCGAATTTGGGGGGACGAGGCACCCCAGGTGTCGATCCACATCCACCTTGATACCGGGATGGGTAGGGCCGGTGCATCCCTCGACGACGCAGTCGAAATCGCAAAGGTGGCACGTTTTTCTAATGTGGCGATAGGCGGATTGTGGAGCCACCTAGCCGTTGCCGACGATGCGAGGGGTAGACCATTTACGCTCGAGCAACTGAAACGTTTTGAGGCTGCCAGACTTGCGCTAGCCGCGGTGGGGTGTTACCCAAAGCTGTCTCACATCGCAAGTTCGGCAGGGGCTATCTCGTACCCGTCGTCGAGGTACGACATGGTCAGGGTGGGGATTGAACTTTATGGATATCCACCTTCCGCACAGGTTCCATTGCCCAGCCTCCGCCCAGTGCTATCCCTCAAGGCACGCGTTGTCCACCTGAGGCGGATTGCGATCGGCGAAGCTGTTTCTTATGGACTTAAAAGGCCCGTCATAGTAGATTCGACCATTGCAACTGTCCCGATAGGCTACGCAGACGGCGTACCTAGGGCGCTTTTTGACGCACAAACCGAAGTTCTTATTCGGGGTCGGCGCTATCCGCTAGCTGGGGTAGTCACCATGGATCAACTCATGGTCGACCTCGGCGAAGAGTCTGACATAGTTGTCGGGGACGAAGTAGTTCTTCTTGGCAGGCAAGGACGGGAGTTCGTCGGCGCAGACGAATGGGCGGATAAGTTGTCGACCATTTCATATGAAGTGATAGCGAGGATCGGTAGTAGGGTACCTCGGGTGCTGGTTGGTAATCCACAGGCCATCCACGAAAATGAGGTGGCGCGTTGAACCCTAGCCTCGAGTCTCTCGCATCCAAGGCTGCGCTCTGTATGGCATGTGATCTATGCCATAGCCGAACAAATGTCGTCTTCGGCGAGGGAAAACAGGATGCGACGATGATGTTTGTCGGGGAAGGTCCCGGCAAGGATGAAGATCTGGCTGGGCGCCCATTCGTGGGTCGGAGTGGAAAACTCCTAGAAAAGTTGATGGTACAGGAGACCGGTTTCGACAGGACTGAAGTTTATATAGCCAATACGGTAAAGTGTCGACCCCCCAACAACCGGAACCCCTTCCCCGAGGAGATTGCTAGCTGTGAAGGATTCTTGAAGTCACAAGTGGCACTGGTGGACCCGAAGGTGATCGTGGCACTGGGTGCGGTTGCCTCGCGGGCACTACTAGGGGTAACCGATGGTATTGGCGTGATGAGAACCCGGGTCTTCGATTTGCAGGGTCGCGTACTTGTGCCGACCTATCACCCCGCTGCGGCACTGCGAGGCGGATCGGGGATATTGGCGGCGATGCGGGCTGATCTTGCAAAGGCCCGGCTATTGGCGGACGCCTAGGTATGGTGAGTATTGAAGTACATTCGTCGTCGGTAAGCCAAACTAGGCAGATAGGCGAGAGTCTCGCTCGATGGGTGCTTTCTGGGGATGTGATCGACCTTCGTGGTCCACTTGGGGCAGGAAAGACTGCTTTTGCGCAGGGTTTTGCGCGCGGTCTAGGAATCCACGAGCAAATTACGAGTCCAACTTTCCTTATGGTCAAGAGCTATGTTGGACGCTTCGACCTACTGCATTGCGATCTGTATCGCACCAGTGGTCCAGCGGACGTGGAAATGCTCGGCATCTACGAGGAGCTCGACGCAGGAGCGGTGGGAATCGTCGAGTGGGGGGAGAGGGCGAATGGAGAACTCGATGCGGTAGTGGTCGTAGAGTTCAAGCTTTCCGAGGAGGGCCCAGAGTCCAGGATCTTGGAATTTACCATTAGAGACGATTCCGTCGAGAGGTTTGGGTCATTATGGAGAATCCAGGGGGCCCGATGAACGAAAAGGGGGTTAGGGCCGCTTCCCTAGCCGCTTCCC
>JABEUO010000244.1 GCA_013044415.1 Acidimicrobiaceae bacterium | reverse complement strand
GGCGAAGGGCCACGTCTATAACTTTGGAAACGCAAAGTCGCTCGGGTCAGCTAATTCGACTACTTCCCCGGTCGTAGCTATAGCTTCAGACGCTAGCGGCGAAGGGTACTGGCTGGTAACGGCGAAGGGCCACGTCTATAACTTTGGAAACGCAAAGTCGCTCGAGATGCAAATCGGATCTTCACTGGCAAATCCGATAGTAGCAATGGCGACGCTGGGAGCCGGGCCAGAGTCAATCGGTACGAAGCAACTACTCAGGATAAGCATCGTGCAACTACCGGCCGGACTCGTCGGAAACTACTATTCGGTGAAATTACGGGCTATAGGTGGTCTCGCTCCTTACAGCTGGAGGATAATCTCGGGGTCCATCCCGCCAGGCCTTAAATTTGATTCGAACGGAACCATAGCGGGCGTACCCTCGGGTGTGGCAGCATTGCCACTCACGATAGGAGTTACGGACTCCGACGGGGGGAAGGCTACGGGAACCCTTAACATTGTGATTGGGCCCGCAATACCGCCAGTGGCGGCACCTCCACAACCACAACCACAACCACAACCACAAAAGGGAAGTCTGTCGGTCGCAATAGACCAGCTACCAACTGGTGTCGATGGATCAGTAACTATCAACGGTCCAAGTGGTTACTCAGCAGTCATAGCTACGTCGAGCGTCCTTTATGTTGAACCTGGTACCTATAGCGTAACTGCACTTCAAGTGTCAGATTCCCTTTACACCTATTACCCAACGGTCTCTCCTTCGACTGTCACGGTCAAGGCTGGATCTGTGGCGGTTGTCGGTGTCAGTTACTTTACCGCCGTAGATAACACAACCACTGTTTTGCAAGCTTCGGATATGGCGGACCTTCAATCTGCCTCGTCTAATGGCTCTTCACTTCTATTTTCACCGATCCCAAACTCTTTGCAGGGCCTCGCAGTAGGGGATGTAATAGTAAGCGGGCCCAGCTCCAAGGCGCCAGCAGGATTCCTGAAAAAAGTTACCGATGTGGCCTCATACGGCGATGCCATGGCAATTTCGACAGAGCCAGCGACACTGTCCGACGCAATTGGCCGAGCATCCTTCTCTGCTGATTGGCCGACGTCTCCCATAACCCAAGTGCAGGCGGCCAGGATGGTAGCGAGTGCAAGGGTAGCCGGGGTGAGGACCGAGACTTCGCCATCTCCCGAGACCAAGGGTGGCGCACCAAGTTTCCTCCCTGGAAAATTCCAGTGTGGAGGAAATGTTCCAATATCGGTAAGCTTTTCGAACATTCAATTTTCCATTACGCCGCATCTGGACGCTTCGTGGAGTTTCACTAGCGGTGTAAGCGCAGACGCTTACGTAACCGTTGTAGAGAGCCTTGGTGCAGCGGCATCGATTGGCGGAGGGATATACTGCCAGGACACTATCCCGCTCTGGGGCCCGCAGACTTTTGGAATTCCCGACATCGACTTTTCGGTCGGACCAGTACCTGTAAACATCTCAATTCTGATGGAAATCGACGCTACATTAAAGGCCGAAGTTGACAACACGTTTTCGACCAATGTGAAGCAGGGTTTCACCCTAGAAGCTGGAGCCTCATACTCAAATGGTCAGCTAACGCCTATAAACACGTTCACCCCGAATTTCTCGATGTCGACACCAAAGAATGGAATTAGCGGATACCTAAAGGCCTCCATCGGACCAAAGGTAACTTTTGCCTTTTACTGCTACGACTTGTGCTTTGCGGTCGGAGATCTCCCCGCCATAACCCCATTAGTTGGTCCTACCGTCGGAATTGATGGATACCTGAAATTCTTACTCCAAGGATCCTCGCAACCGGCCTGGGATCTCTCCGCCGGGGTAGAGGCCGCAATTGGGTTCAACCTCAAACTCGCAGGGATAATTCATCTCAACGCCCAGTTGACCATACCTATCTGGCAAACGGTACTCGCCGCTTCACCACCGGTCATTACTACTTCCGCCACCCTTTCTTCTGTGGATTCCGGAAAGTTGACCAAACCCTATTCGGTGCAGTTACAGGCCAGTGGCTACACGGGAACACCGAGTGGTTCTAAGCCAATCCTTTGGAATCTGACCAGCGTGTCACCAGCGGTCCAGGGGGTGGGTCTCACTTCATCCGGAGTACTTACCCTGCCACAACTTGACGATTCACTCGCAAATCAGACCCTCGATGTTCAGGCCACAGCGGTCGATCCTTTGGGAAATACGACAACTCAGACGTTCAATATCGACGTCCTGCCTGGACCCAAACAGCTTAATTTTGAACTTCCGCCGGCGGAGGTAGGGTCTTCATACTATTACGCGGTACCCGTCTACCTAAGTGGAAGTGCCGCCTCCTACACCTGTAGCGGCCCAAACGGCCCGGCATTTGACCAGGGTGTCGGCCTAAATATAAATTCTGATTGCACGATTACCGGGACTCCATCGGCAGATGCCGCCGACTCGGTGTACTCAACCGGAGTCGTACAGTCGATGAATGTCACGGATCCAAACGGTGGGCTGGCAAACGACACCCTTACCATGGGGCCTGTTTTCTCTGCTTTGGTGCTCTTCCCAATAGGAGGGGATCAGAGTAATCCCCTGACAGGAGAGGTCGGGGTACCCTTCTCCTTTACAGCCCAGGCAAGCCTCGGAGACCCGCCATACGACTATGACATGGGAACCTGTAATCCGTTCAGCCTGTCGACAAATCTACCCCCCGGTCTCACTTGGAATTCGACTACCGCACAGCTGACGGGGACACCAACTACCTGGGGACAATTTCAGATACCGATAATGGTTAGGGATAACCTCGAAGCCTGCTACTCGTACATGGTCTATATAACCATCAACCCTGGCCCAACGCTGACTACCAATTATCTTCCTTCAGGTGACGCAGGAAATTATTTAGTCGGGGACCTTTTCGCTACTAGTGGGCAAGGTCCATATCAATACACGGTCACTTCAGTTCAATTAACAAGTGCTAGCAGCGATCTCTCTTGTGTCGATGCCAATAACCAGCCTTGTCAGAGTACGCTTCCTCAAGGCTTGACCCTCGATCCCAACAGCGGGATCTTTAGCGGGGTGCCCACCCCAGGGGATGAAGGCACATACTCATTGACAATAAAGGTGACCGATGCTCTGGGCTCATCGGCGTCGAAGGTCCTCTCCCTCAACTTGAACCCCCAACTCTCAATCACTACATCTATGTTTCTTCCACCTGCGCCTTTTGGACAAAAATATCAACAGACACTACACGCAACAGGTGGTTTGGGAAATTACAGCTGGTTCCTGGGTACCTTTCAATCACCTGGTACCAACTTGCCGGCTGGAATTTCGTTCGATACGAGCGGTGCAATAACCCATAACGCAGCTACCTTTTATGGCACTCCCGCTCCATGGGCCACGACTAGCCTCTTTCAAGTTACAGTGCATGACCAAACTACGGACGGTTACGCCTCGAGTTGGATGCTACTCCCGGTGGGGATCACAATAACAACTAGGTCTCTTCCGACCGCTGAGATAAATGCACGATACGTCGCCGAAATCTCCGCCACCGCAGGCGTGGGAACTTACAGTTGGTCTGCGTTCAATCTTCCAAGTGGAATTTCGATCAAGCAGATAGACGCAACCGATGCTGGTCTCTTCGGCACCCCTACAAGGCCGGGTAACTATCTGATCAAGGTACGTGCTAGTGACGCCAATGGATCCTGGACAAGTGACTTTCGGCTAAAAATAACCCTTCCACCTCACCCGGGGGGTACTTTGCTTGGTGCTGATGCTGGGACTCCTTACCAAGCAAATGCTGATTTAGCCTATGGTGTCGGCCCATTTCAATGGGCTCTGGTGAATGGCTACTCCCTGCCAGCCGGTTTATCATTGGCTAGCGATGGGCAGATAACTGGAACTACGCCCCAAGTTGGCGTATCGACATTTAAACTTGTGGTAACCGACAAGTACCACGTAAGTGCGATCGGAATATACAAACTAACGGTGTCGAGCCCTCCGCTGGTGACCAGCTCGGTACTTCCACCCGCTACGGTTGGCAAATATTATCAGTACACCCTCAGCGAAAGCGGCGGTACTGCGTTACTAACCGGGGGATACTTCTGGACAATTGCCCAACAGAACGGGCAATTTACCCAGCTACCTCAGGGCCTCAGTCTCGATTCGACCGGTGCAGTCACCGGTACTCCTGGAACAATCTATGGAATCCCGACCGAAACCTCAGTTCAGGCTGACCAGCCGTCACGGATCCCCGGGGAGACTTTCTATCGCAACATATGTGGTTACACAATGAGTGGCCCAGCGCGGTGCTCCCAATCCTTTGCTGTCCAAGTCCAGGACCGCTATCAAATATCCCCGCCTCAGACCCTATCGATCACGGTCGTGGCTCCACTGAGTTTCAACACAACCTCGTTAGCTACCGGTGAAGTTGGAGTTGGCTACGCTTCAGAGTTGAATATCACCGGTGGACAAGCTCCCTACAAGGTTGAAGCAACTGGGCTACCAAGTGGCCTCGGAGTATCCCAGGATGCAGCGGGAAACTGGTGGGTCACGGGAGTCCCGACTACCAGCTTCTCAGCCACCGATCCTCTTTCGATTTGCGCCTCCGACCAGGCTCAAAATACCTCTTGTAACGTTGCCAGCCTGGGACTAACTATCTACCCTGCGATGGTGATATCTTCTGCAAAGCTCCCTGTAGAACAACGAAATCAAAGTTACTCCTCCCAGCTAGCAGTGCGAGGCGGAAGTGGAAAGTATCGCTGGAGTCAGTACTACGGCAACCCGATACCGGGGTGGCTGATCCTCTCACCAAGCGGACTATTGGAAACCAGAGGCTCATTGCGTCCCCCGGAAAACAGAGACATCTGGACATTCCCGATCGCAGTACGTGATGGGCTGTCGATCAAGGTAGTCAACTACACCCTTGACGTAACCGGAAATATAGCCCCTCCGCCGCCACCTCCTACGCCACCCACGACTCTGACGATTGACACAACATCCCTGCTCGATGCGACCGTCAAGACACCCTATCAAGTTCAATTCTCGGCGTCTGGTGGAACTTCTCCATACAGTTGGTCGGCAACTGGGCTTCCAAGCTGGCTCAGTATGTCGAGCACCGGTTTGCTCAGTGGAACGCCGAGCCTGGTACCGGATGTGCAACCGACCTTCAAGGTGACCGTATCAGACACATCAGTTCCCGCCCTTACCGCAAGCGAGAATATTGGGCTTAGCGTCGTACGGCCAATCAAGATCCTTTCGAGCTCACCGCTACCTAATTCAACCGTGGGAAGCGGGTACTATTATGGCTTGGCCGCGAGCGGAGGAACGATACCTTATTCTTGGTCGGCAACTGGGCTTCCAAGCTGGCTTAAACTGAGCACAGCTGGCGTCTTGTCCGGTACCCCGACACAACCTGCATCGATATCATTCGATGCCACCGTAACCGACTCGGGAAATCCCACCCAATCAGCTTCTGCGACTCTTAGTTTCACAATTCAACCGGCGGGACTGGTCATAACTACGACTTCACCGCTCCCGAATGCCACAACGGGGAGCCCGTATTCAGTTCAGCTGGCCGCCAGTGGAGGGGTGACGCCCTATTCCTGGTTGGCAAGCGGACTTCCAAGCTGGCTATCGTTGAGCAGTGGGGGAGACCTGTCAGGAACCGTCCCACAAGTAGGCAACAGTTACTCATTTACCGTAACGGTCACCGACTCTTCCACTCCGTCACAGTCTGTTACTTCCACCTTCGATGTAACCTCTACAGCGCCAGTCTCTACCAACAACTGGAATGCGGTGACAGCGGTCGAGGATTCCAATGGCATGTCAACTGATGCTTTGGCGGTTGGTCAATCCGGAGCGATGGAGAGGTATAGCTCTTTGTCAAGTAGCTGGACGTCGATTTCATCCGGAACTTCCAATGATCTGTTTGCGGTCACTTCATCCGGAAGTGACGTGTGGGCCGTCGGAGACGGTGGAACGATTCTGAAATCAACAGATAGCGGCAAAACCTGGTCATCGCAGTCAGTTTCATCGCAGATTTCGCAGATCTGCAACCCTTACCCCAGCGGCTGCGACTACCTGCAGGGAGTCGCCTTCTCAGATCAGAATAATGGAATCATCGTCGGGACCAATGAGACGATCTTGACCACTTCTGATGGCGGTTCGACCTGGAACTATGTGCAAGGTCAAGCGCCAGGACCGCGACAGCCCGGAGACTATAGCCTAAATGGAGTCATCTTTGCCTCGAATGGCGATGCATATGCCGTAGGTACGAACTCGGGAACAGGAACCGATGCAACAATCCTCTATCGTCCATCCGGCAGTACTTCTTGGGCTACTCAGAACAGCAACGTTGGCTCAGGATATGGCTTGAGAACCATAGGTTATGCAGCACCGTATGTCATTGCGGCGGGTCAAGGCGGAACGATCGACGTCTTAGACACATCTTCCCCTAACCCGACCTGGACGGTTCAAAGTGATCCCATCGCAAATTCTTCATCGATAACCCTGAGCAGTGTCACTACAGGAGGGTATTGCTTGAATGGAGGACTTGGCACCTGTGTGGCAATCGTTGGACAGAAAGGAACCCTCCTAGGACTTAATCCAAGTTCCTTTGGCTTCGTTGCAATATCTTCTGGAACCGCCAACGACCTCAATGGAGTGGCCGTATTGGGTGCAGGCAGCTATCAATACCTCGCGGTCGGATATAACGATACCAAGGTATTCGTGCCAGCCAATTAGCTGGAGCGACTCTGTTCCCTCAACCTTCTCATCAAAGTTCGACCTTGATGAGAAGGTTGAGTCGTTCTGCTCGAGCTATTGCTTCAATTCTGTTCCCGAAGTACATTGGGTCATCGAATGTCTAGCGGCCATCGTCAGATCGACGGGTTGTTACGGCCCGCCCCGTCGCGCCTATCACGCCTTAACCTACCCAAGCGCCTAACAACAAATTCTGTGGTGTAAGTTCACAGACATTCTTAAGATATATTTCTGTTAGGCTAGCCTCAGAGACGTCGACTGCACCTCATGATAGGCGTATAGGATCCAGGTAGGGCTTCTCGACAACAAGAACCATATTTGGGCAAATAGGCCTCGTTGCGAATTTGGTCGGTTTCGGGTAACGTTTGATTAGTGGGGGAAATGGTGAATTATTTGGCAGAGCCAAAGCAGTTCGCATCGTGGTCTACCGATGCGGCTCGTGAAGTTGTCCTTCGCCATAAAGGCGAGCGCGGTCCATTACTGGAAATCCTCAACGATCTGCAGGGGACCTTCGGTTATATCCATGAGGACGCGATAGCGATCCTTGCTGAGGAACTGAACTTGTCTCAGGCCGAGGTCTATGGGGTCGTGACATTCTACAAAGATCTCCGGACCGAGGCACCTGGGGGGTTCTTGGTCAAGATATGTAGAGGCGAATCTTGTCAATCGGTTGGGGCCGACAAGCTTGTTGAGAGCGCCCAAGAGGTCTTCGAAACCAAGCTTGGTTCGACCAATTCAGAACGGTCCGTCACCCTTGAAGAAGTCTTCTGCTTAGGTAACTGCGCCCTTTCGCCGGCGATCATGGTGGACGAAAAGCTCATCGGTCGAATGAGTACTGAACGGATAGCGGAGCTTGCCGATGAGATAAGGGGCGTGACACTATGACCGAAGTGATTCAAGTTTACGTCCCAAAGGATTCTGCTGCCAGGTCGGTAGGTGCCGATGACATCGCAGTAGCCATAGCCCAGCAGGCGGCGCGTCGACAGATCAACATTGAGCTCGTTAGAAATGGTTCCAGGGGAATGTTTTGGCTCGAACCACTTGTCGAAGTACTTACCCCAGCTGGAAGAGTCGCATACGGCCCAGTTAGTGCAGCAGACGTAGAAGGTCTATTTGACTCCGGCTTCCTCGAAGGCAAAGACCACCGCTTGTCACTGGGACTAACCGAAGCAATCCCATACCTCGCTAGTCAGAATCGGGTTACTTTTGCAAGGATGGGACTTAGCGACCCATTATCGGTAGATGCTTATATTGCGAATGGTGGGCTAAGTGGGCTCAAAGCCGCCCTTTCGATGAGTCAAAATGACATCGTTCTCGCCGTTACCAAATCTGGGATTCGAGGAAGAGGTGGGGCGGGATTTCCCACTGGGATCAAGTGGAAGACGGTACTTGAGGCAAATTCCGATCAGAAGTTCGTCTGTTGCAATGCCGACGAAGGCGACAGTGGGACCTATGCAGACAGGATGCTGATGGAAGGCGACCCTCTCTTACTGATCGAGGCGATGATCATCTCCGGCATTGCCGTAGGTGCGACTGAGGGTTACATCTACGTTCGCTCGGAATATCCCGACGCGATATCGACATTGAAGGCGGCAATCGCTATTGGTTATCAGAATAATTGGCTCGGTCAGTCGGTACTCGGATCGGATCATAGTTTTGACCTTTATGTGAGGTCGGGAGCCGGTGCTTACATCTGTGGCGAAGAGACTGCGATGCTCGAAAGCCTCGAAGGTCGGCGCGGGGTCATTAGGGCTAAACCTCCCCTACCAGCGATTGAGGGCCTTTTCCAAAAGCCAACGGTGGTCAACAATGTACTTTCGTTGGCTGCAGTACCGTCGATCCTCGCAAAAGGCCCAGAGTTCTACTCCGAGATGGGAATTGCAAAATCGAGGGGTACTCAAGTATTCCAACTTTCCGGCAACCTAGCTAGACCAGGCATAGTCGAAGTTCCATTTGGCGTAACTTTGGATACATTGATCAACGAATTCGGAGGGGGCTCCCGTAGCTCACGGCCCGTCAAGGCTGCCCAGGTCGGTGGACCGCTGGGCTCTTACATTCCATCGTCTAAGTTCGACTTAAAAATGGACTACGAAACCTTCGCCGCCGCTAATGCAATGGTAGGGCACGGTGGGATCGTGGTCTTTGACGACACAGCAAATATGGGACGCCAGGCGAGATTTGCCATGGAATTTTGTTCTGTTGAATCGTGCGGGAAGTGTACTCCATGCAGGATTGGCTCCGTTCGGGGAGTCGAGGTCATAGATCGAATCTTAAGCGGACAAGACGTTTATGCGAACGTGGAACTTCTCAAAGACCTCTGCCAAACGATGATAGATGGCTCGCTTTGTGCGATGGGTGGTCTTACACCGATGCCAGTCTTGTCCGTATTGGAGCATTTCCCAGAAGAATTGGGGCTAGTTAATGGTCAACTGGCGGCCTCAAGATGATTTACAACACCGGCATGTTATGCGAACCAGATAGAGGAGAGCGAAAGTGACGCTACTCAAAGAACATGACTTGGGAACCCCGCCAAAGTTTGATGGGGTTACCGTAGAAGTTTCCATAGACGGGATTTCCGTAGACGTACCTGCGGGTACATCGGTGATGAGAGCTGCGGCGCTAGCTGGGATAGATATTCCCAAGCTCTGTGCAACCGACAGTTTGCAGTCCTTCGGATCCTGCCGACTTTGCCTCGTAGAGATCGAGGGTCAAAAAGGCACTCCGGCTTCTTGCACAACGCCTGTGGCGGCCGGAATGAAGGTGAGAACGCAAACCACAAAGGTTGAAAGACTCCGCCGAAATGTAATGGAGCTTTACATATCGGACCACCCCCTCGAGTGCCTCACCTGTGCGGCAAACGGAGACTGCGAATTGCAGGACATGGCTGGAGTAGTAGGCCTTAGGGATGTCCGCTATGGATATGCGGGTGAGAACCACCTCGATTCGAAGAAGGATGAGTCAAACCCCTACTTCACCTTCGAACCAGCCAAGTGTATCGTCTGCTCTCGCTGCGTAAGGGCTTGTGAAGAAATTCAGGGTACCTTCGCTCTTACTATTTCTGGAAGGGGATTCGACTCAAAGGTTGCACCCGGCCCTAAGCTGGACTTTTTCTCCTCAGAGTGCGTTTCGTGCGGCGCTTGCGTGCAGGCGTGTCCAACCTCGACCCTCCAAGAGAAGTCCGTCATCGACCTGGGTATGCCGAATCGGACCGTGATTACAACATGCGCTTACTGTGGCGTCGGATGCAGCTTTAAAGCTGAAATGCGAGGTGATCAAGTAGTCCGGATGGTCCCCTATAAGGATGGGGGAGCTAATGAGGGTCACTCTTGTGTAAAGGGCCGTTTTGCGTGGGGGTATGCAACCCACAAGGAACGAATACTATCGCCGATGGTGCGTGACTCGATCACCGATCCTTGGAAAGAGATCGGCTGGGATGAAGCAATTCAGTATGCGGCTGAGAAGTTTAAGTCCATTCAAAAGACCTTTGGTACCGGGGCAATTGGCGGAATTACTTCTTCCCGATGCACCAACGAAGAAGTCTTTGCTGTACAGAAAATGGTCAGAGCCGGCTTCGGGAACAACAATGTCGATACCTGCGCTAGGGTCTGTCACTCTCCGACCGGATTCGGATTAAGCCAAACCTTCGGAACATCCGCCGGCACCCAAGACTTTAAATCGGTTGAAAAGGCCGATGTAATCATGCTGATAGGAGCAAACCCCACCGAGGCGCATCCGGTGTTCGCCTCTAGGATGAAAAAGAGGCTGCGAGAAGGGGCTAAGCTCATCGTAATTGACCCTCGAAGGATTGGTTTGGTGAAAACGCCCCATGTCGAGGCGGAGTATCATCTTCAACTACACCCTGGAACCAATGTCGCAATCGTGAACGCTCTTTCACACGTGATTGTGACCGAAGGTCTACTCGATCAGGACTTTATCGAGCAGCGCTGTGAAACAGCGGATTTTCTGGCCTGGAAAGAGTTTATTTCCCGATCGGAAAACAGCCCCGAGGAACTCGAATCTATTACCGGAGTCGATGCCAAACTGGTACGCGAAGCCGCAAGATTGTATGCAAAAGGGCCCAACGGAGCTATATATTATGGCCTTGGCGTTACGGAGCATTCGCAGGGTTCAACCATGGTTATGGGCCTCGCTAACTTAGCCATGGCAACTGGAAATATTGGGAAACCTGGAGTCGGCGTGAACCCACTAAGGGGTCAAAACAACGTCCAGGGTTCGTGTGACATGGGGTCGTTCCCGCATGAATTTCCTGGATATCGTCATGTTAGCGACGACTCAGTGCGAGGTCTCTTCGAGACCACGTGGGGAAGAAGCCTAGACAAGGAGCCTGGGCTCAGAATTCCGAATATGTTCGATGCCGCCATCGACGGAAGCTTCAAGGCTCTCTTTGTCCAAGGTGAGGACATCGCACAATCTGATCCCGACACGAAACACGTTAAAGAGGCGCTTGAAAACCTGGAGTTCTGCGTGGTGCAGGACCTATTTTTGAATGAGACTTCTCACTTTGCACACCTCTTCCTTCCTGGAACATCCTTCCTGGAAAAGGATGGCACATTCACAAATGCGGAGCGACGAATCAACCGTGTGCGCCCGGTGATGCCCCCCAAGAGTGCTAAGCACGAGTGGCAGGCGGTGGCGGAAATTGCCACTGCAATGGGCTATCCGATGTCGTATAACGACGCAAGTGAAATCATGGACGAGATCGCCAGGACCACGCCGACATTCGCTGGTGTCTCATTTGATAAGCTTGACAGACTCGGAAGTCTTCAGTGGCCCTGCAACGAATCTGCCCAAGAAGGCACGCCAATCATGCACATCGGTCGGTTTGTTAGGGGCAAGGGTCGGTTTATGCAGACTCCATTTGTTGCGACCACTGAGAGGACCAATAGACGCTTCCCCCTTATATTGACGACCGGGCGGATACTAACGCAATATAACGTCGGGGCCCAAACAAGGCGAACCGAAAACGTGGCCTGGCATCCAGAGGACGTATTGGAGATAAATCCATTTGATGCAGAGGACCGGGGCATCAAAGATGGTGAGTGGGTTACGGTATCCTCCAGAATCGGTGAAACCGCACTGCGAGCCGAAGTCACAGAGCGAGTTCCTCAGGGAGTTGTTTACACCACCTTCCACCATCCGACTTCAGGAGCCAACATTGTGACCACCGATAATGCTGATTGGGCAACGAGTTGTCCTGAATACAAAGTGACGGCAGTTCAAGTGAGGCTCGGCAACAGGTCACAGGAACTCGGTGGAGCAGATCAGGGACATCAGGGAGACTTGACAGCTAGCTCGCCAACTTCACACCACGACGCTAGTGGTTTGCGGAGCGACCTAGTACGTGTTGTCAACCAGATCAGTGAGAACTTCAGCCACTATCCTCACGATGAGGCCGTATCCGCCGTCGCCAACCACCTCAGGCGGTTCTGGGCACCATCGATGCGAAGCCAGTTTTTAGAGCATCTTGATTCCGCGGGACTGGATCCATTGGCGGTTGAAGCCGGCCACCTACTCAAAGATGGTGTAGGGGTTTGATAGACTGACCATCGAGGATCTGTAAAACTTATTCGCCCACCTACCATTCAACTGTGAGTAGCTGGTAGGTGGGCGAGCATCTTGCACGGCATTTATATCGCGGCTAGATCCGATTGAAAGAGAATTGCGCTCTAAGGACAGGACACCTAAATTCGGTGACGACATGGATAGATGGACTGCATGGTAGATAGATGGGGTGAGTGTCGATGACTAGCCCCGACATGAACATGTCCTTCGCTTCTGCGCAAGTTGGATTCGTGGCTAAATACCTCGCGGCGAATTGGTCACTTGATCCGATAATTTCGGTGCCATTTATTCTTATTCCTACGATCCTCTACCTTCGTGGCCTCCCAGTCCTATTACGGCAAAACCAGATCAATGGAGAAAAGGCCCCTGGCACAGAAGCAAAGAAAATCATTAGCTTTGCAGTAGGAATGGGCTTGTGGGCACTTGCCTTTTTATCACCGATTCTCTTCTGGTCGATGGTCTATCTATGGGTGCACATGCTCTTTCATGTTATGGTCATGATCGCAGCGCCACCACTTCTCGCAGGCTCCCGGCCTTGGCATGTCATGAAGGCAGGAGTTCCGCAATCCCTCCGTGGTCTGACAGAAAGGATTGGTGCCTCCCTAACAGGTGATGGATTAACCGGCTCCGCGGTCAGAGTAATCACAAACCCCTGGCTAGATTTTGCATATTTCAATGTCGTTATGTGGTTGTGGTTCGTGCCCAAAATGATGACGTACGGAGTCGACAACAAGTACGTGATGGATATCATGCACCTGAGCTTTATTACCGCTGGCTTCCTACTTTTTTTCCATCTCGTAGACTCACCGCCCTATCCATCTCGGATACCAAATCCAATAGTGCGCCTTGGAGTCATTCTCGGCTGCACCTATTCAAGCTGGGCGTTGGCAATGATTTTAGGTCTCACCCACCATCCTTGGTTCGCTGTGTATAGTCACATTCCATCTAAGACATTGTCACCGATGGCGGACCAGCAGATCGGGGCGTCGATCCTTTGGGTTTTGTGCATGGAGCCCTTCGTGTATACCGCCTACTACAACATTTACCTTTGGCTAAACATGTCTGAAAAGGGAACATTCCGGGACAACGCCTTGCCATGGATCAAGCGAGTACGCCGCGGACCGGCATATTCTGCAGCTGAACCTGAGGATTGACCGACCTTGGCTCACAAGGCACCCCTGGCACACCACCAGGCATTCGGGTCGGCATCCGGACGGTTCGAAAAGTTGATGTCACACGGATTGGGAAGTGCCTATTAGGTCGAGGTATTTCATCCTTATGGCAAGGTGTCTATCCCAAAGGCCCCAATGCCACAGGCGATGAACTGCTCTTGATATCAGAGCAGCCACCGGAGAGGCTAAGAGACGCCGCAAGCCAGGGTAAAACGTAGGCCCTCAACTTACTCTTCCCCTATATTTGGACCGATTCGCTTGAGTCTTTGGACCAGCTGAACGGAATCTTAGGACCACTTCGCTGGAGTGCTTATTCCGACGAATCCGTACACCCATTCCGGAGTTTTCGTACACCCCGGTCGGGGTCGGAGGTTGCATAGCAACCGACGCTGGCGCGAATGCTG
>JABEUO010000243.1 GCA_013044415.1 Acidimicrobiaceae bacterium | reverse complement strand
GTCCGTAGTCGTTTGAATAACTAAAGACTTGCAGAGTCCCTCGCTATGTTCAACTAATGGTCACGGACAGTCGAACCCTACTAATTTCCGAAGAACCAGATTATTTCCTCTCGGGCCTGAATGACACTTTCAGCAGAGCAATGGGCCGATGTAGCTTATGGCTTCATTCTCATGACTGAATACGTTCACAGTTGACTTTTTTAGGTTGTCAGCTGCCATATATTATTCCGAAAGTTCCGGTCGGTCGTTGTTAGAGCTGATTGCAAATGGGTTTCGAGTCAATTGTCCAGTTCGGATTCTCGCTTAAATGTTAGAGAATTCGGCTTGTCGTCGAGGACTCTCGACCCCGATGCCGTTTCTTGGTTTGCGGGATGGTCGGCCAAACACGTTGCCAGCAGCCGTAGCTGAGGTGGAGTGGCCGAGCTAGGTCTTGTTTGAACCCATAAATAAATGACTCTTGCAGTGCCATTGCGTAGATAAAGTAATTGCGAAGAAAGATGAATAATGATAACCAAAATTCCCCCCAGCCCGGATAATAAGGTGCATAAAGGTATGCGAATTCACGGGGGGAGGGTTACTAACACGTCATATAAGTTTCGATAATAAATGTCGCTAGCTAACAAGGCAGACTATTGGTGGAAGACGATAGTTAGCTGTGTTGGGGGTATGTGTAGCGCTAATCAAAGGATCATGGTGTCTCTTTGAATTGGGTGTTAACTGCTCGATAGATCGCAATTGCCATTTGTCGCATATGGTCAATTGCCGGGATATCGTATTAACTATCTTGATTTGTATCTCCAGCTTTCATTAGAAATACGATTCACGGCTGTTGTTTTACCCTGATGGTGATAATTGGAGGTTGGTATATTTATACACTCGCTCCAAGTATTTGAATTAATTGCGGCTACATATTTTCTAAAGTGATTCTTAGAGGTGCCGTTAACTGTCTAGGTGTACGGGTAGTGCCGTGTCCAAACAAGGAGGATTGTGATGACTATTGCGGCGACCAATGGGCGCTCTGGCAAGGCACAGGATGATGCCGACGCCATAGACGATGAGATGAGCGAGTCGGTAAGTGACGGTTCGGCTTCTGGGAGTACCAAAGTTTCGGCCCGAAAGTCGACGCAGTCTGTCTCGGATAAAGGCACCCCTGATGGTTTTATTACCATCACCAATGATGAGTACGTTGACTTGCGCGGGAAGCTCGACGCAATTTCCAAGTCACAAGCGATGATCGAGTTCAAGCTCGACGGGACGATAGTCACCGCCAACGACAATTTTCTTACCACGCTGGGATACGGCCTCGATGAGATCAAGGGACGGCACCACAGGATGTTTGTGGAGCCAGCCTACGCTCGCTCGGCCGAGTATGAGCTGTTTTGGGAGACGCTGCGAAATGGTAATTTCCAGGCTGGTGAGTTCAAGCGTATCGGTAAAGGTGGCAGGGAAGTATGGATACACGGTGCATACAATCCAATTTTCGATGCCAACGGCAGACCTTTTAAAGTTGTAAAGTTTGCAACTGACCTAACCGCCCAGGTTCAACAGCGCATTCTTTTGCAGGAGGGCGTAAAAGACGTCATGTCCATCGCGGAAGGCGTAAATGAGGCAGCCTCCGAGATGGCGGCTCTAAGCGAGCAAATGGGCGCAAATTCGACCGAAACCTCAGCGCAAGCCGAAGCGGTTAGCACCGCAGCTGAGCAGGTAAGTGCGAACTTGCAAACGGTATCCGCCGCTGCCGAGGAATTGGCAACGTCAATCGTTACAGTCGCCAATAATGCATCGGACGCAGCACGTGTTGCAGGTACCGCAGTTGAGGCCGCCGAATCCACCAGGCTTACCATGGACAGGCTTGGAACTTCCTCCCGCGAGATTTCGACGGTTATAAAGGTGATTACTTCGATTGCACAGCAGACAAACCTACTCGCATTGAACGCGACTATCGAAGCCGCTCGAGCTGGAGAGTCTGGCAAGGGATTTGCAGTTGTCGCTAATGAGGTGAAGGAGCTGGCGAAGCAGACCGCACAGGCGACCGAGGATATCGGACGTAGGATCGAAACCACCCAGTCCGATACCGCTGAGGCTGTAAATGCAATCAATGAGATCGCTCATATCATCGATCAGATCAATGCCATCTCTGGGACGATCGCCGAAGCGGTCAAGGAGCAGCAGTCGACAACTGGGGCGATAGCGCAAAATATTTCCGAGGCAGCGGTTGGCTCTGGGGAGATAGCACGCAATATTACCGGCGTAGCGCAAGCTGCCGAGAGTACTTCGAAGGCCGTCTCTAAGAACCAGGAGCACACCATGGGACTTATCCAGGTTTCTTCTGAGCTTCACACCGTGGCGGAGAAGCTGAGGAGCGCTAGTTGAGCCGCTCATTCGAGCATTCAAATCGCCCGAATGATTGGGTAGCCGCCCCTTCGGGCGATTCAGGCGGCGCTTTGGATCGAGATAAGACAAACATGGGGTGCGAGCGATGACCCAAGATGATGACCTTGCCGAAGTAATCGGCGAGTTTCTAGTAGAATCTGGCGAGGGCTTAGACGCCCTCGACCAGGCCTTTGTTGAGCTAGAGCATGATCCGACCGATGTGGGAAACCTGGCGTTCGTCTTTCGGACCATACATAGCATTAAAGGCGCCAGTGGCTTTTTGGGTTTCCAGAACCTAGAGAAGGTTACCCATTCAGCAGAGAACCTTCTCTCGCAGTTGCGAGACGCGACTTTGCTGCTCACGCCCGAGATTACCACCGTTTTACTCTTGGCGGTGGACGCGGTTAGGCAGATGCTGCTGAACATAGAGCAGAGTGGAAGCGATGGCGATGCGGACCACACTGAGTTAATTCGTTCAATGGAGTCACTTAGCCATAGGCCGCAGTCTACGACGGAGCCTGGGGTTCAAGTTCCTGGGCTGGACGGTCGCAAGCATGACGGTCCCACGGTTCATCTGCCCGAGAATGCAGAGGCAGAGGTTTCCCGGACTTCACAGGGAGCTACCCAGAAAGAGGGCGTCCCAGTCGTCCCCGATAATTCCAGCGATGAAGAGTTATCCGATGATGAGAGTAAGAGTGTTGGAGAGCTCCTCGTCGAAGCTGGAAGGGTAAAGCCGGAGGAAGTGCAACTCGCATTGGAGGCACAACTCGCTGGAGATCCCCGGCATGTTGGCGAGATACTCGTCGAAAGGGGGGTACTCGACTCTTCTGACGTCGTTGAAGCACTCAATACCCAGCGTAAAGAGGCCGGACCAACAGTAAACAACTCGACGATTCGTATCGATGTAGCACTGATCGATCGGTTGATGAACCTTGTGGGGGAGCTCGTACTAGCGCGGAATCAGGTTTTGCAATTTACTGCGAATCAACCAGATAGCGCTTTGGTCGAGACGACCCAAAGGCTCAACCTCATCACCACCGAACTCCAGGCCGGAGTGATGAAGACTCGCATGCAGCCGATAGGAAACGTGTGGTCGAAGTTTCCAAGGGTTGTCCGCGACCTAAGCCTATCGGTTGGCAAGAGGATAAGACTTCACATGGAGGGGGCCGAGACTGAGCTCGATAAGACGATTATCGAAGCTGTCAAAGATCCCCTAACCCACCTGGTCCGAAATGCTATTGATCACGGCATCGAGTTGCCCGAGGCGAGAGCGGCTCTTGGCAAACCGACAGAGGGTACGCTAAGCCTGAGGGCTTTTCACGAGGGCGGCCACGTAAATATTGAGATCAGCGATGATGGCTCTGGTATCGACGTGGAGAGGATCAAGGCTAAGGCCGTATCATCGGGTCTGATCTCAGCTGATCAAGCGGCGAAGCTTTCTGAAAGGGATGCATCGGCGCTTATCTTCCTTCCCGGTCTCACCACTGCAACAGCGGTCACCAACATCTCTGGCCGAGGGGTCGGTATGGATGTTGTCAAGACCAACATCGAGAAGATCGGTGGGGTCATGGATATCCACACGGTCAAGGGAATCGGTACGACATTTCGGATCAAGATCCCACTTACGCTTGCCATCATCCCGGCCCTGATAGTCACCACCGCCGACAACCGCTATCTGATTCCCCAGGTAAATCTGGTCGAACTGGTGCGACTCGAGGCAGATCAGGTGCAATCCAGCATAGAAAAGATCCATAATTCCCCGGTGGTTCGCCTGAGGGATCGGCTCTTGCCGCTGGTCGACCTAGCTGATGTCCTCAAGACGCCAAAGAAGACCAAAGTCCTTCTGTCCGCGCAGGATGGAGAAGAAGAAGATTTCGATTCCAACCTCAAGCCGATCAATATCGTCGTATTGCAGGCAGATGACAACCAGTTCGGACTGATTGTCGACGAGGTCTTAGACACCGAGGAGATAGTTGTCAAACCGATGGGTCGGCAGATCAAGAATATTCCGGCCTTTGCAGGAGCGACAATAATGGGCGATGGACGTGTGGCGCTGATTATCGACGTGATGGGCCTGGCTCAGGAGTCCGGAGTAATAGCTCAGAGCAGGGACCGTTCCGCAGGGGAAGCCCATACGACGACCCTCGAGGAGATGGTAGCCACCCAGCCCATGCTCGTACTCGGAGTAGGCTCCGCTTCGAGGGCGGCTATTCCGTTGTCGGCAGTGGATCGCCTAGAAGAGTTCGCCAAGGATATCATCGAGACCACCGGCGGTAAGGACGTAGTTCAGTACAGGGGAAGCATTTTGCCACTGGCTTATGTATCTCAAATACTTAATCTTCCATCGAGCCGTGATGACGTTGATACCTTGGAGGTCGTAGTGCATACAAGCAATGGTTCGAGTGTAGGGATTGTCTGTGATTCGATAGTTGACATTATCGACGAGACCATCAACCTACAGGCAACGGATTCTAGGCCAGGGGTTACGGGGGTAGCCGTTATCGACGGTAGGGTTACCGACGTCCTAGACGTGGATTTCATTGCTGATTCGGTTAGATTAAGCGGACCATCCAGGTCCAGGTCCTACGCGGCGGTTGCATCATGAGTATTCCAACACAGAATCAATACTGCACCTTCTACGTTGCCGACCACCTCTTTGGGGTTGGTGTTGGCGAGATACAGGAGGTCATCAGATATCAAGACGTCACCCATGTACCATTAGCGGCGCATTCCGTCGAGGGGTTGATAAATCTTCGTGGGCAGATCGTAACGGCGATAGACCTAAGGAGGCAACTAGCGCTCCCAGAACGTCCCGCCGACACGCTTCCTTTGAATGTTGTCGTGCGCACTGAAGATGGACCTGTTAGTCTTCTGGTTGACGAAATAGGTGATGTAGTCGATATCGACGAGTCGACCTGGGAGGCCACTCCACCTACGGTTGGAGGGCGGATCGGAGATCTGGTTCAAGGCGTGTATAAGTTGCAAAATGAACTCCTTTTAGTTTTGGCCACGGATCGGGCTGTTGATGTAGGTGCATCAGCGAGCATTTGATCGACATAATGGAGCAGCGATCCGACGTCGACGGCGTGCCGTCCAATCAGCCTGAAGAGATTGACGACAGGATAAGAGTTCTTGTTGTAGACGATACGGTGACTATTAGACGCCTTGTGTCCAACGCCCTAGATGCCGAGAAAGACATTGTGGTTGTGGGCACGGCGTCAAATGGTCGCTCCGCACTCTCTAAGATCGAGCAACTCAAGCCGGACGTAGTCACCCTCGATGTCGAAATGCCAGATATGGATGGATTGCAGACCCTGGCTGCCCTGCGGGATGCCGGTAAGTCTGTGCCGGTGATTATGTTTTCGACCTTGACCGCTCGTGGCGCAAGGGCGACCATTGAAGCATTGGCACTGGGGGCGGCGGACTACACCACAAAACCGTCGAGTGGCAACATCACAGAGTCGATGATGTCAATAAGTGAAGACCTGGTTCCAAAGGTTCGTTCACTTGCAAGACGAAAGCCGGGCACTAGGCCACCTAGGCGCTTCGTTCCCGTAGCACCAACAGACGATCAAGATAAGGTCGAAGCCAAGCCGACATCTATATTTGAGCTTAGGAAGCGTCCAATTCAGCTGCGGCGCGCACCGATTGTTACCAATCCAGTCGATATCGTCGCAATTGGCGTCTCCACCGGCGGGCCAAACGCTTTGTCGGTGATGTTGCCACTGCTACCAAAGAGCATCGAAGTACCGATAGTGATCGTCCAGCACATGCCGCCTATGTTCACTTCGCTGCTTGCTGAACGCCTGTCACCGCATTGCAATATTCCAGTTACTGAAGTGGACACACCTAGGCCACTCACGGGAGGGATGATCTATCTAGCACCCGGTGGACGACATATGGTGGTTGAGCGACGAGGCCTTACCAAGTGGCTCAACTTAAATGATGACCCACCTGAGAATTCATGCAGGCCGGCGGTGGATGTTCTGTTTCGCTCCGTAGCCCAGGAATTCGGACCGGGTGTACTCGGCGTTATCTTGACGGGTATGGGTCATGATGGGCTCGTTGGTTGCGAGTCGATCAGCCACGCTGGAGGGCGTGTGATAGTTCAGGACGAAGCCACTTCGGTCGTCTGGGGGATGCCCGGATCCGTTGCTAGTGCCGGATTTGCGGAAGCAATCTTGCCAATCGAAGAGATTGCGGATGAAGTAGCCAAGCGGTGCGCGTTCAGGTCCCCTCATCGGACCGCACGGGACAAGAGTCAGTTGACATAGTGGCCCCGTTGACATAGTGGCCCCGTCGACAGGGATCGATGGATCAGACCGATTCCTGGTGCAGGCGTAGAGAATGCCGTCAAAGAAAAGGGCCATCGGATGTTTTTATTCCCGATTCCAGCGCAGGTAAGTTTTCGGCGAGTAGCGCAGGTGGACTCACCATCGGGTCGATACAGAATGTTAACATTCGATAATAGCTATGAGCAGCAGCTATTAACAGTGCCGTAATAAAATCGTATTTTTCACGAAACATCCCACCCATAGGTTGAGCTATGCGCCAAGGTCACATTTGTCGCTTTTATCAGCCGGAGGGAAACATGCACTATAGTGCGGGAGATACGGCCTGGGTACTACTCAGCGCTGCGCTGGTGCTCTTTATGACTCCTGGACTGGCCTTCTTTTATGGTGGTATGGTCAGGTCCAAGAATGTCTTAGGGATGTTGATGCAGAACTTCGCTACCATGGCGGCAGTAAGCCTCGTCTGGGTATTTGTATCCTATTCCCTCGCCTTTGGGCCGGACTTGGGCGGAAAGGGCCTGCTCGGGAGTCTCCATTTTTTTGCGCTAGCTCATGCGACCCAGACGGTTCCGGGTTTTAGCGGACACCTAGCACAACACATACCACCGCTGGCATTCGTCATTTTCCAGATGATGTTCGCCATCATCACTGCGGCGCTGATCACCGGGTCTACGGCTGATCGGATGAAATTTGGCCCATTTATAGTCCTGATCATCCTCTGGTCCTTGTTCGTTTACGCACCCATTGCCCACTGGTCCTTCTCTCCTACGGGGTGGCTCTACAGGTTGGGTACGGAAGATTTCGCCGGCGGGACGGTCGTCGAGATAAACGCCGGTGCGGCGGGTCTCGCTGTGGCCATGGTCATCGGGAAGAGAAGAGGATGGCCCAAGTCTCAGATGCCACCCCATAACGTTCCACTTACCCTGGTTGGAGCGGGAATATTGTGGTTTGGCTGGTACGGCTTCAATGCTGGCTCTGCGCTGGCGGCTAATACGCTTGCTGCTCATGCCTTTCTGAATACCAATACAGCTGGAGCCGCGGCACTTCTTGGGTGGATCGTGGTTGAAAAGATTCGAGGAGGAAAGTCGACCATACTGGGGGCAGCATCGGGAGCGGTCGCTGGGCTGGTTGCGATCACTCCATCGTGTGGCTTCGTGGATATTTATGGTGCGACCGTAATCGGATTGGCAGCTGGTGTGATCTGTGCCTTTGCGGTGTCACTGAAGTACAAATATCAGCTCGACGATTCGCTCGATGTTGGGGGTGTTCACCTCGTCGGTGGGATAGTAGGGACACTTTTGATCGGTCTGTTCGGTACTTCGGCTATCGGGGGTGTCAATGGTTTGCTCTACGGCGGCGGCGGTGTGCTGCTGTTACACCAGACGATAGCGGTCTTGGCCTCGGGCGCCTATTCTTTCGCTGCGTCGTGGATTTTGGCCAAGATTGTCGACAAAGCGATGGGCCTTCGGGTGACCCCAGACCAGGAGCTAGAGGGACTGGACACTGCGTTACACGCAGAGTCTGCATATGACTTTGAGGGACTCATGCGTTCCTTTGGTAAGTGACACTAAGGCAGCGAGTTTTATGGAAGGAGAAGCGAAAGAGTGCTCTCGTATCGACTTAGCTCACTTCTTACATCTTTTGGGGCGACTCTGTCGGGAGTGTCTTTGATTTAATTTTCCATCGGCGACCCTAGGAGTGAAGGTGGACCCTGATAACCGGTTAGAGGGAATAGTACGCACCTTTACCGACAAGCGGAAGGAGCTGGCCCAGGGGAAGTGGTCCGATTTAGCGACCATGGAGTCGATGACTAATCTTTCCGATTGGTTCATTGCGACCTTAGCTCAGGACATACCGGGGATTTCCGTGTTGGCGGTTGGTGGATACGGGCGGTGCGAACTTGGTCCCTACTCCGACCTAGATGTCCTGGTAGTGCATGAAAAAAAGCAGGCACCTGAAGTGGTAACAAGGTCTTTGTGGTACCCAATATGGGATTCAAAGGTTTCTTTGGATTATTCGGTCCGGAATATTTCGGAGGCAATGCGTGCGGCGGCCGAGGACCCCAGGGTGCTAATTGGACTGTTGGATGCCAGGTTCATCTGTGGAAATGCCGACCTTGCCAAGGAGCTGAGTGAGAAGATTTTTAAGCGATTCCGGACAAGGGCCGCCCAGTATATCGGCATCTTCCTCGAGCAGGCGGAGGAGCGCCGCTTAGCTTCGGGTGAACTCGCCTTCTTGTTGGAGCCCGATCTTAAAGAGGCCCGGGGTGGTTTGCGAGATTTGGTGAACCTGACCCACCTTTTAACCCTCGAAGAATCGCAGCAAAGTGGGAGTGGTTTTCTCATTCACTGCAATCGATTTTTACTGAGCAGTAGAAATCTTGCGCAACGATCTGCTGGCAAGCCAGACAATCGTCTGCTTCTGCAGGACCAGGATTCCATAGCTGAAATTATGGGTCTCTCTGGGGGAGACGAACTGATGTCAAAGGTCTCCGAGGCCGGAAGATTTGTCTCCCGTTCCCTGAACGAGCTTCGAGGAGTAGGGGGGCGGCGTGGATCCCGGCGTCGGATTTTGCTACCTTATAGCGACGTTCCGGCGGGTACGTATCGGCAGGGTGGAAAGATCTACCTAGACGAAGCGTTGCTCGATAAACCAGACGCGAAATTAGTTTTGGAGGTAGCCGCACTTTCGCAGACAACGGGCCTTTTGATCGCACCCGAAGCTATGCGATACTTTGCGGATAAGGTTGAGCCTTGGACCTCCAAGTGGGATGCTTCGGCAATGGGGGCATTGGTAGCGCTTCTTAGCGGTGGCCACACTCTGATAGGAGCCACGGAGCGCCTGGACCATTATGGATTACTTGAAAAGATCATCCCGGAATGGGCGAGGGTTAGAGGGCTGCCGCAGCGAAACGCCTATCACACCTTCACCGTGGATCGGCATCTAGTTGAAACGGCGGTGGCCGCCGGAGGCCTAAGAAGGCATGTCAAGCGTCCGGACCTTTTGGTCATTGCCGCCCTCTTGCACGACATAGGTAAGGGTCAAGGAGGCGACCACAGTCGCATAGGAGCCGAGATAACTGAAGGAATTGTCTCAAGGATCGGACTCTGTGAATACGACGCTCGGGTGGTAGTCCGATTAGTTAGAAATCACTTGCTACTCGCAGATACGGCAACTCGGCGAGACATAAGGGATCCAGCGGTGATAAAGATGGTGGCCGAGGCCGTCGGCGACCAACTTAGCTTGGACTTGTTGTTGGCGCTAACCAAGGCAGACGCTCAGGCGACGGGTCACTTGGCGTGGTCCGACTGGAAGGCAGAGCTTGTAGAGCAGCTATACAGATCAGTTTCTGAGTATCTCGAGACAGGTGAGGCAAATTTCTTCGATGAGTTCCCCGATTCGCTCGGCCTCGAGTTGATGGCACAGTTCAATGGTGAATTGATTATCAAGTCCGCAGGCGAAGAGGTTTGGGTGATCGCAAGCGATCAGGTTGGACTGCTGTCCAAGGTCACCGGTGCGTTGTCATTGCTTGGACTGAATGTTATAAGGGCAGAGGTTTACTCTGAATCTGGAGTCGCCCTCGAGCACCTTAGGGTCGTAGCGCCACAATCTCGTGAGATCCGATGGTCTCGGTTTAGAACCGAATTAGTGTCCGCACTTTCGGACGATGGCTACCTAGAAGATAAGTTAAACGAGAAGAGGCGGAGTCTTCGGAATCGCAGGAAGGTGGCAGAGTCGGCTCAGATAAGCCCTCGAGTGAAAGTTGAGAGCGAAATGGGATCTCGACATTTGATGGTCGAAGTATGCGGACCCGACTCCTTTGGCCTTATTCACCGCTTGACGGCGACTTTGGCATCTTTCGGTATGGATATCCTTCGGGCAAACCTGGTTACCATTGGTGACGACGTTGTAGATACCTTCTATGCACTTGGATCAGGAGAGCGGGGGCTAAATCTCCCCAGCGATCTGCAACTCCTAGAGGAAGGTCTCATTAGTGCCCTAGTCGACGCCAGCTAGGGCTAAACACTCAATAGAGATAATGCTAGAGTGTTTCACTACTCTAATTGACCTGTTCAAGTGGGTTATTTGTTCTATTTGACCTTCGTGGTTACCAGAGTTCGGCGGTGTGCACTTTGGGTGAATGGCGTAACGGCTTGGCGTTCTGAACCGACGCTGACTTGACGACAGAGATTCCACAACCTTCGACAACTAACGGCACGAGTTGTGGGGTCGACGAAACTATTTGGTTCATAATGAATACGAACCAGCACCTTCAAAGGCAGATAAGGCCATCGGAGTTTGCTAAGTTTCATTTGGGTTCTCAAGGTTGGCTCTAAAGCGGTGGGCGCAATCTAGCGCAGGTATGCGGAGGATCGAGCTAACAGGGGGAGTGACTGCAAAGATGGCCCAAGGATCAACGAGTTTTACCCGTGTTGGCGAGGTCCTCATCGACCCGACACGGGCAACGGTCTTTGAACTGGGATGGCAGTCCTGGAGTCCGGCTGGCAGTTATGCGGCTCTAGCCACTTCGGCCCGCCCTCGTCGCCAGATCTGGCAGGTCATGTCATTTAGGCCTGAGGTGGCTCCACCGGCCGAGGGTTTCCAGAGCGAAGGTGTGATTAGTATCGATCCTGGGAATGGTGATCCCATGACACTCTTCGCAGGTATCGATGTAACAAAGACCGTGCCGACTATTCGTGCCGTCCTCCGGGGTGATCGACTCATCGTCTCCTCTACCGAGCCGATAGCGGTCTTTCAGTGGCCCACGGCGGCAGCACATGACGAAGCGATCGCAATTTGGGCGGATATGGTTGCCGCTGCATTTAAAGTGGGAACTATCCCTGAGCTCGCCCCTGGTTGGTGCTCATGGTATTACTACTGGAATCAGATCACCGATCGGGAGATTATCCGAGCCTCAGAGGGCCTTGCAAAACGAGAAATTCCAGCGGAGGTCGTACAGATAGACGACGGCTGGCAGCGGGCGATTGGCGACTGGACTCCGTCGGAGCGCTTCGGTGATTTCGATCGAACGGTGCAGATACTTCTCCAAGAAGGTCGTCGGGTCGGAATTTGGCTCGCCCCGTTTATCGTCGGCTACGACAGTGAGTTCTGTCACACAAGATCCGATTGGTGTGTCCCGAACCTGTCCGCCGGATTTAACTGGGGTGGGGAAATAGGAGTGCTTGACTTGGGGCAGGCTCGGGTGGTTCAGTACCTAGCTGAGACGGTTGAACGACTCCGGTCGAAGGGGATCGACTACTTTAAGCTCGACTATCTGTACGCAGGCGCCCTGATTCCTGAGGGCCGCTCACAACGAGAAACCATCGCTAACTATCGGTCATCCTTGTCGGCAATTCGAGAAGCCGCCGGGCCAGATGCAACGATCATCGGTTGTGGGGCACCGCTGATTCCAAGTATCGGTCTCGTCGATGCAATGCGCATAAGCCCAGACACTTCCCCAGGCTGGGAACCACCACTCGGAGACCTGGGTCAACCAGGGGGACGAGCAGCGGCTCTTGGGGTCCGAGCCCGGCGAGCCCTTCATGGACGATTCTGGGTCAATGACCCTGATTGTCTCATCGTCCGACCAGAGGTTGAGCGTCGAGCGGAACTTGCTGCTACCATCGCGGCTTCAGGTGGCCTCGTCTGCTCGAGCGATCCACCGGATCGACTCGATAGCTGGGGGCTCGAGACCACCCGCCGACTGATGGTTCCCTCTTCGAGTCGACCAATCGTAGCTACTCCTC
>JABEUO010000053.1 GCA_013044415.1 Acidimicrobiaceae bacterium | reverse complement strand
GGTGGATTTTCAGGCCCACGTCCAGGTGGGTTCTCCGGACCACGTCCAGGTGGAGGCGGCCAGGGTGGGGACAGGTCCTTCTCAGGACCACGCCCAGGCGCCCAAGATAGGCCCGCTGCGGCCGATAGGGGAGCACGCCCAGGTGGATTTTCAGGCCCACGTCCTGGTGGGTTCTCCGGACCACGCCCGGGTGGAACTACCGGCCCAGGAACCGATAGGCCACCTAGAAGCGGCGGCTTCTCCGGGGCGCGCTCTGGCGGTGCGTCATCGGGCGGCTTCGCTTCGAGGGGTCCAGCTTCGGCTTCACCACCTGCGACCAAGGGAGGACCTCCGAGCAGGGGTCGACCCACGCAGAGGCAGTCCAAGAGGCGCTCGAAGAAGAATTTCGAAGAGTTAGAGCCGACGCAAGTAACCGCTTACACTCCGTCAAACGCTCCTGTGCCAGATCATGAGGTTATAGTCGAGCGCGGTTCGACTGCCCAGGAGTTCGCTCCAAAGCTAAATAGGTCAGCTGGTGACGTAGTTAAGTTTCTGCTTTTGCAGGGTGAGTTAGTCACCGCAACGCAGTCCCTGTCGGACGACATGATCGACCTCTTTGCGGCCGAAATAGGTGCACAGGTGCGTTTGGTCGATCCCGGCCAGGAGCAAGAGGCCGAGCTCGAGGCAAAATACTTCGACGATGACGAAACCGAGGAGAAGGACTCACTGGCCTACCGCGCACCGGTAATTACGGTGATGGGCCACGTCGACCATGGCAAGACCAAGCTCTTGGACAGGATCCGAGAGACCAACGTTGTGGCTTCTGAAGCCGGGGGAATTACCCAGCACATAGGTGCTTACAAGGTCAATGTCTCCGGTAGGTCTATTACTTTCATCGACACCCCGGGTCACGAGGCCTTTACCCAGATGAGGGCGAGGGGCGCCAAGGTGACCGACATCGTGGTGTTGGTAGTTGCGGCCGACGACGGGGTGATGCCTCAAACGGTTGAGGCTATCAACCACGCCAAGGCGGCAGAGGTGCCGATCATTGTGGCGATCAACAAGATCGATAGGGAGAATGCCGACCCAAAGCGCGTTATGCAGCAGCTCTCCGAGTACGGACTCGTCCCCGAGCAGTGGGGCGGTGACACTATTACCGTCGAGCTATCGGCCCTGCAGAACCTGGGGGTAGACGACCTACTCGAGCAGATACTCGTACTTTCCGAGGTGCTAGAACTCAAGGCCAACCTGACAGGTCGGGCTCGTGGCGTTGTCTTAGAGGCCAACCTAGACGTTGGCCGTGGACCTGTGGCGACTGTCCTGGTCCAAAAGGGCGTACTGAAGGTCGGGGACCAGATAGTCGCGGGCCAAGCATGGGGCCGAGTGAAGGCGATGATCGACCAGAGCGGTCGGGCGGTAAAAGAGGCTTTACCATCGACTCCTGTCCAGGTGTTAGGTTTTTCAGAGGTTCCGGCGGCGGGCGACGATTTCAGGGTCACCCAGGATCAGTCGACGGCAAAGATGATCGCAGAGAGCAGGGAACAGCGCTATCGTATGGCGGGTTACACCACCCGGGCTGCGGCGGCGGCTGGGGCTAAGCTCGAGGATCTCTTTGAGCAGATTCAAAAGGGCGAGGCGGCTGCGCTCAACCTGATAGTAAAGGCCGATGTTCAAGGAAGCCTAGAGGCGCTCGCTGAGTCCTTGAGGAAGCTTGAACGGCCAGAAGTCAAGCTGAGTATCATCCACAAAGCGGTCGGCGGGATCAACGAGAATGACGTCGGACTAGCAGCGGCGTCTAACGCGACCATTATAGGCTTCAACGTCCGCCCTGATCGGCGTTCGAGGGAACTGGCCGAGTCTCAGGACGTCGAGATAAGAACTTATGAGATCATCTATAAGGTACTCGAAGACATCGAGGCTGCGATGGTCGGAATGCTCGCACCTGAATTCGAAGAGGTAGTTACCGGAGACGCCGAAGTTCGCGAGATCTTCAGGGTGCCGAGAGCTGGAATGGTGGCCGGTTGTTACGTCACCAACGGCAGCATCACCAGGGGATCGAAGGTACGTTTCATCAGGGATGGTGTGGTCATCTGGAAGGGCTCGATCAACACATTGCGGCGCTTCAAGGATGACGTGAGAGAGGTTCAGACCGGCTTCGAGTGCGGTATAGGACTCTCCGACTTTCAGGACCTTAGACAAGGCGATATTATCGAGACCTTTGAGGACCGAGAGATCCCGCGTAGCTAATCGCTTGTAGGAGATTTGACATGCCAAAAGGTGCGATGGGCTCCCCTAGGGGCAAGTTCCCTAGGGTGGCCCGAGTGAATAGCCTCCTGAGAGAGGTAATTGCCGAGGAACTCGAGAGATTGGTGGACGCCGACGATCGATTGAGCCTTCTGACCGTCACGGCGGTAGAGGTCGATCCGGACTTGAGGAATGCAAAGGTCTACTTTGCAGAACTACCCAATGCCGCTCATGGTGCACTTGAAAGCCATCGTTCGGACCTCCAGTCCAGGATCGCCCGTCAAGTCAGGATGTCTAGGACCCCGCATTTAGCCTTCGTTTCGGACCCGGCACTCGCTGCTGGGCTTCGGGTCGAGGAGATCATCAGGAAGATAGCAGCCGAAGAAGGATCAGCTTCCAAGGTGGACCCGGTCTAAAGAGGTGGTTGGTACTGATGGAATCTACCTCATCGATAAGCCCTCGGGGATAACTTCCAATGGCTGCCTATCGATAATAAAAAGAAGGCTTGCTATCAAAAAGGCGGGTCATAGCGGAACATTAGATCCGATGGCTACTGGACTGATGGTAGTGGCTACCGGAAGGTATACGAGGCTTTTATCCGATATCATTACCGACACCAAGAGGTATAGCGGTACTTTCAGTATCGGCTTTGAGACAAATACCCTCGACATTGAGGGTGAAGTCCTAAAAAGAAGTGATAGCGCCGTAGATCCCAGATTGATCGAGATGGCAGCGGGGGCTTTTTTGGGCGAGTCGGAACAGCTCCCCCCAAAAGTATCGGCGATCAAGGTCCAAGGAAAGAGGGCGTACGATCTCGAGAGGGCGAATGTGGAATTCGAACTCGCCGCCAGGCGGGTGGTAGTGAGCGAATTTACCATCAGCTATTCTCCGGAGGAGGACTCTTTTTGCTTTGTGGTCGAGTGCTCTTCTGGAACCTACGTTAGGTCGCTCATCAGGGACATCGCTTATAGCTGTTCCACCTTGGGCACCCTTGTCCAGCTGCGCAGGACGATGATTGGCTCCTTCGACGTCTCCGAGGCGATACCACCGGAGGAGATAACCGCCGACTCGAAGATTTCACTCAGCCGGGCCCTCAGGCATTTTCAAAGGGTTTTAATTCCACCTTCCATGGCTAATGACCTCTTTATGGGCCGACGCATTCCCGTCGGCGACCTGGCAGATAAGATTTCGCCATCCGACGGAAAGATTGCGGTCTTTTCACAAGCTACAACTACTCATCTTCCCTCAGCAGAAGACGAAAACTTTGTCGGTTTCGTAGATATCATCGAAGGCTCTTTCCGGCCGGTGTCGATGTTTCCATCGGCGTGATGTTTCCATCGGCGTGATGTTTCCATCGGCGTGAAGTTTCCATCGGCGTCAAGTTTCCACCGGCGTCAAGTTTCCATCGGCGTCAAGTTTCCACCGGCGTGATGTTTCCACAAAGGCGGGCAGCTCTAATTGTGGACCCCTGCGATAGGGCGGTGTCGGCTTGATATCAATTGGGCTGGATTTGGTTATCTGCTACGGCGAGTGTCCGCTCGAAGAGTAGCGAGCTGTTTGGGTAGCTATCGTTAGCTTTTGACGACAAATGGAGTAGCGCCACATTTTGGAGGCGATGCGCGACTAGCCTCAATCAACCATGGAAGTAATTTATGATCGCACAGTCGGTGTCTCTCTGGGTGGCTCCGTAGTTACCATAGGCGCCTATGACGGTATACACCTCGGCCACCGAGCGATTATGGAGAACCTAAAGGACCTTGCCGGGACCTATGGAGTACCGAGCGTGGTGGTTACTTTCGATCGACATCCTGCGACGGTAGTTCGGCCAACATCGGCTCCAAAGTTGATCACCGATTTGGAGAGTCGACTTGAGCTGTTAGAGGGCTTGGGGATCGATTACGTCTATTTGATCGAATTTGATACCGTGAGGGCCACCGAGTCTGCGGGGGACTTTGTGGATCAAGTGTTAGTTTCGACCCTGGGAGCAAAGGCGGTAATGGTCGGTGCAGACTTCCACTTTGGCCACAATCGGGAGGGAAGCGTTGAGTTCTTAGCCCAACGCGGCGGAGAGCTCGGCTTTGTAGTCCAGGGTATCGAGCTGGTGAAGGTTGGCTCGGTACCGTTTACTTCAGAATCGCTAAGCGGGGTTGCAATCTCCTCGACACTGATCAGATCGCTGATTGCCGAGGGCGACGTCGGCCAGGCCTCGTTACTTTTGGGTCGGGACCACTGCATCAGGGGTATGGTCTCCGCCGGAGATAAAAGGGGAGGGGGGTCGTTGGGTTTCCCTACCGCGAACGTGGAGCCGCCGGCTCAGATGGCTATTCCGGCGGACGGAATCTACGCCGGGCATTTGCGAATTCTTCCAGAGAGGGAGAGTATCAAAGCCGCAATAAGCGTGGGGACACGGCCGACCTACTATCCACAAGGTGGACCAAGGCTCATCGAGAGCTATCTTTTGGACTTTTCGGGGGACCTCTACACGCAGGCTGTCGAGGTAACCTTCAAGAGTTTTATCAGGCCCCAAGCGGTATTTTCGGATTCTCAGGCCTTGAGTGCCCAGATTGAGCTCGACGTTTTGGCTATTCGTGAGGCACTGGGCTGATTAGGTAATCCAATCGTCTAGGCTGATCGGGTTAGTGGAAAGTTAGCATTGGGCCAAAGTGGTTCAGGCATTATAAGCGCCGAGGTTGAACGACGCATGGTTGAAAAGGCAGAGACGATAGGTGCCTACAAGCTTCACGAGTCCGATACAGGATCTCCTGAAGTACAGGTTGCCATCATCAGCGAAAGAATTAATAGGCTCACCGAGCATCTGAAGGTTCACAAGGGGGATCATCACACCAGGCGTGGCCTGATGATGATGATCGGTCATCGACGCAGATTACTCGACTACCTAAAGCGCAAAGACGTTGAGCGCTACCGCAACCTGATTACCAGGTTAGGTATTAGGAGATAGCAATCGGGTTCGGGGGGAGGTCAAAGTACCCTCCCCGACAGTGGTAATTAACCGACTTGGACCAGCTGCCAGTGGTGAGCACCTCATATTCAGGTGTTGACCACTGGAAACTGTTTCAGGTCGGCTCCCATATAGGCGGCTACTCGGTGTTTTAGACAGCGAGGTCGTCAGAAGAGTGGGGCAGAGGTGCCCCCAATGACAGGAGAGACATGTCGGAGACATACTCCGTTTCCAGCCCCATTGAGGGCAGTTCTAAAGTGCTAAGTTTCGAAACTGGCAAGTTTGCGATGCAAGCCGATGGGGCGGTCGTCGCTCGGATCGGCGATACCGTCGTACTGGTCACCGCTACCGCATCAAAGTCCGTGAGGGAAGGTATCGACTTCTTTCCGCTAACGGTAGATATTGAAGAGCGGATGTACGCCGCCGGTAAGATCCCGGGGTCATTTTTCCGCAGGGAGGGTCGTGCTACCGACCAGGCGATTTTGACCAGTCGGTTGATCGACAGGCCACTGCGCCCCTGTTTCCCCGATGGTTTCAGGAATGACGTCCACGTAGTCGGGACGATTCTTGGAGCGGATCTAGAGAACCCCCACGACGTAATAGCGATCAATGCCGCTTCTTGCGCTCTACTGATTTCGGGGATACCCTTTGAAGGACCGGTCGGAGCGGTGAGGATCGCCTGGACCGAGGAGGGTGCCTGGTTAGCTCATCCGACCTATCAGGAGGGTGATCGGTCCACCTTTGAACTCGTGGTAGCGGGACGCCTCACGGCAGACCAGAGCGATGTAGCGATTCTGATGGTCGAAGCTGGTGGAACCGAATCTGCCTGGTCGAGCTATGGCGGGGGAGCCCCATTTGCCACCGAGGACGTCATCGCGACGGGCCTTGAGTACGCAAAGTCCTGGATCAAAAGATCTATTGAATCCCAGTACGAGTTGAAGGCGAAGGCGCCGGCCAAGGAGCCGCTCGTTTGGAACGTCCAAAACGACTATTCGGATGCGCTCTACGCAAAGGCGACCGAACTCGGTTGGGCAAGGCTCGCCGAGGCGAATTCGATAGCGCAAAAGTCTGAGAGGCAATCGGCAATAGACGCTGCGAGCAATGAGGTACTTGCGGCTCTGGTCGAAGAGTTCCCCGATGAAGCCAATAAGGCAAAGGCAGCTTTGAAGTCGGTGCTAAAGAAGGTCATTAGGCATCGGATTATCCACGACAAAGTTCGCATTGACGGGCGTGATACCACGACGATCCGGCCGCTTTTGATCGAAGTTGGCCTAATTCCCACCGCCCATGGTTCGGGACTCTTCCAACGAGGAGAGACCCAGGTACTCAACGTCTGTACCCTCGGAATGCCCAAGATGAACCAGCTCATCGACACAATAGGGATCGATGAATCAAAGAGGTATATGCACCACTACAACTTCCCACCCTTCTCGGTTGGGGAGGCCGGTCAGATGAGGGGACCAAAGAGGAGGGAAATCGGCCACGGTCTGCTAGCGGAGCGTGCATTGCTCCCGGTGATTCCGCCTTCGACTGAATTCCCTTACACCCTGAGGTTGGTCTCTGAGGTGTTATCTTCAAACGGCTCTACCTCGATGGCTTCGGTATGCGGTTCAACCCTGTCACTTATGGACGCCGGTGTACCGATCAAAGCTCCGGTCGCTGGTATAGCGATGGGCTTGGTATTTGAGGATGGGGAGTACGTGACCCTCACCGACATACTCGGTGCCGAGGACGCATTTGGGGATATGGACTTCAAAGTAGCAGGCACGAGGGACTTTGTAACGGCCCTTCAGCTTGATACCAAGATTGATGGTATCCCGGCGGATGTTTTGGCTTCTGCGCTCTCCCAAGCGAAGACCGCCCGACTTGAGATCCTCGAGGCGATGGAGAAGGTTATCTCTGAGCCTAGGGAAGAGGTGAGATCCAACGCACCCAAGATTCTGACCTTTGAGGTTCCCCTCGACAAGATTGGCGAGATCATCGGGCCTAAGGGCAAGAACATCAATTCGCTCCAGCAGGAGACCGGTGCGGATGTGACCATTGAGGACCAAGGTGGAATCGGTATCGTGACCATTGGTGCGAAGGAGCTCTCTGCGGCCCTCGAGGCAAAGGCTCGTATCGACGAGATCTTGGACCCACCGATTGCAGAGGTCGGAGCTACCTATATGGGTCGTGTCGTAAATATCACCAAGTTCGGTGCGTTCGTAAACATCATGCCGTCACGAGACGGACTGTTGCATATATCGAAGATCGGTGGCGGCAAGAGGGTCGACAGGGTCGAAGACGTCCTGAGCCTGAACCAGCAGATAGAAGTCGTGGTCGAAGAGATTGATCCGAGCGGGAAGCTCTCTTTGAGGCTTGCATCGGACGTATCTCAAGGAGAGGCTCAGGGAGATTCACACGCCAATGCGGCTGAATCTAGGCCAAGTCGCGAATTCCGTGCCGAGACGTCTCACGCCCCGAGTAGGTCTGAGGCCCCCGCAGAGCGCCAGGAGAGGCCAAAGAGGGCACAGGCCGAAAGAGTCTCTTTCGAAGAGGCTTTTGAGGCCGAGTTGGTCGAGGAGTTCGGCGACCTAGGCCCAGCACTGCCACAACGCGACAACTCCGAACGCCGCGGCTACTCGTCGGGGTCGAGGGACCGTGGGCCTCGGAGAAATCCTAGGCGATAGAGTTTGGACGTCCCCTTGGCCCATTTGCGGCCAGGGGGCCGTCGTATCTTGTAGGCTTTACCCATGAAAGTTGCAGTATTAGGCGCTGGTGGCAAAATGGGTTCGACCGTCGTCCAGGCGGTCCTTCAAGAGTCGGATCTCGAACTCGTTGCACTTGTAGACCCGAAGCTATCGGGTATCGAATACTCCCATGCGCTAGGTATCGCCGGGACTGGACTGATAGTCTCGGGGGACCTTTCAGAACTGCTTAGATCGGGGACGGAAGTCGCCATTGACTTTACCGATGCCGCTTCGGCATATCAAAACTTGATGTTTTGTGCCGAAAATGGAATCTCGGCGGTGGTTGGGACCACCGGACTCTCCACTTTGCAACTTGAGGAGTTGAATGAAAGGTTTCTCGCCTCCGGGGTGGGTTGCATCGTCGCTGCCAACTTTGCCATAGGGGCGATTTTAATGATGAAGTTCGCCGAGATGGCGGCGCCATTTTTTCACTCCGTTGAAGTGGTCGAGATGCACCACGATACAAAGGTCGACGCACCTTCGGGGACCGCCCTGACTACCGCCAGGAGAATTGGTCGTGCTAAGGTCGCATCGGGCGGGGCGTTTGAACCCGACCCAACTCAAAAGTTTGTGGTAGAAGGTGCGAGGGGCGCCTCGGTGGATGGTGTCGGTATCCATTCGCTTAGGATCAGAGGTGCGATAGCGCACCAAGAGGTGGTCATGGGTACGACGGGTCAATCACTGACGATCAGGCATGACTCTTACGACCGGAGTTCTTTTATGCCCGGGGTCATAATTGCAACAAGGGGTGTAGCGAGCGTAAAGGGACTGACCATCGGGGTTGACGACCTTATTGAGGGGATGTTTAATTCGATGTCGACAGGTGAGGCGAAATGATGGGAAGGGCTTTTGTTGGTTTTGGACCGGTCATTACTGCGATGGCAACTCCGTTTAAGGCCGACTCGTCGGTAGATTACGAAGCGATAACAGCTTTGGCGAATCACCTGAAGTCGACAGGAAGCACCGCGATAGTCTCCACCGGCACCACCGGTGAGGCGGGGACATTGACCGACCCAGAGAGGGTAGAAGTCTGGCGGAAGACGATTGAGGCGACGGATCTTCCCGTGATCGTAGGATCTGGGTCCAATGACACGGCTCATAGCGCTGAGCTGACTGGGCTCGCAAAGGATCTGGGGGCCAAGGGAGTACTAGCGGTGGTCCCTTACTATTCGAGGCCCTCCCAAGACGGCATTTTTGGGCACTTCGCTAAGATGGCCGAGCAGACCGACCTCCCGATTGTTATTTATGATATTCCAATTAGGACCGGAAGGAAGCTCGAGCATAAGACCCTGCTGAGGCTGGTTGAAGAGTACCCACATATCTGTGCGCTCAAGGATGCTTCTGGCGAGGTGGCCAACGCCGCACAATTGATTGCGGACGCACCGGAGGACTTTAGCGTCTATTCCGGTGATGACTCTTTGACCCTCCCGTTCATGTCGGTAGGTGCAGTCGGTGTCGTCGGGGTTGCAACCCACTGGGCTGGAGAGTTATTTAGCGCCATGGTTGAAGCCTTCCAAAAGGGTGATATCAAGCTCGCATCGGAGATCAATCGGATCCTCGGGCCGTCCTACCGTTTCGAAAGCCAAGCTGACGCACCAAATCCTATACCTACTAAGGCGATGATTGAAGCCCTAGGACTGTCGACCCGAAACTGCAGGTTGCCCATTTCAAACCCCTCGGACGAGCTAGTTTCGCAAGCAGAAGCTCTACTGGTCGACCTCGATTCGAGATCGAAAAAGCTTGGAATCCTCTTTAATAAAGGAGTTGGCCGAACTTGGCCTCAGAAGTAAAGATAACCTTCCTCGGCGGCCTCGGCGAGATAGGGCGTAACTGTGCGACTATCGAACAAGACGGTCAGGCGGTTTTGATCGACTGTGGCCTGATGTTTCCGACCCTGGATACCCCCGGTGTCGATCTGATTCTTCCGGACTTCTCCTACTTGAGAGAGTTGGGGGACAGACTGGTAGCTTGTGTGTTGACCCATGGCCACGAAGACCACACCGGCGGGCTGTCCTACCTGCTCAGAGAGCTTAAGTTTCCAATATACGGCTCAGAGATCACCCTAGGACTCGCCAGGAACCGCATCGATGAGGCCGGTCTAACCGACAACTGTTCCTTCGAGGTCGTCAGGGACCTGGAGAAACGGAAGATCGGTCCATTTGAGTTCGAATTCATTCCCGTAACACACTCGGTTCCACACAGTTTCGCGCTAGCTATCCGAAGCGCCAAAGGGGTCATTTTCCATTCCGGTGACTTCAAGATCGATCTCACCCCGGTCGACTCCCGTTTGATGGATCTCGCCAGAATCGGCGAGATATCAAAGAGTGAGGGGATCCGGCTCCTCCTGGCGGATTCGACTAACGCAGAGGAGAATGGGCACTCTGAGTCGGAGAGTATCGTCGGCGATGCCCTTATGGAAGTGTTTGAGAAGCACTCGTCGGGTCGTGTAATAGTCGGTTGCTTTGCCTCGCATATCCACCGGATCCAACAGATTGCCAACGTAGCCGCAGCGGTTGATCGCAAGGTGTTTACCTTGGGTAGGTCGATGGGAAAGAATGTAGCCCTAGCGCGTAGGCTCGGAATACTCAAAATTGATGACGACAGGATCCTAGACATTGAAGAGGTGTCTAAGTATCCCCCGGAGAAGGTATGCGTGATATCTACCGGTTCGCAGGGCGAACCCCTCTCTGCATTGACCCTGATGGCGCTGGGGCAGAATAGGTGGCTGGAGGTGGGTGAGGGCGACCTGGTAGTTCTGTCGGCCGACGCAATACCTGGAAATGAGACAGCGGTCGGAAAGGTCATCGATGGCCTCTATCGACGGGGAGCGCGGGTAATCCACCCGGCTAATGCCAAGGTGCATACCTCCGGGCACGCAAAGAGGGACGAACTTAGGACCCTCCTCGCTATAGCCAAGCCACAATATTTCGTCCCGGTTCACGGCGAATACCGACACCTCTATAACCATTCGAGGATCGCCATGGAGATGGGGATCGATTCGGATAATGTCCTTTTGGCACAGGATGGCGACTCGGTAATCCTTAGTGACGAGTCGCTCGAATTCTCAGACGTAGTGCCCGCCGGATTTCTCTATGTCGATGGGGTAGTCGGGGATGTATCCCACGGGGTACTTAGGGATAGAAAGGTCCTTTCCGAGGAGGGGGTCTTGGTGATATTTGCGGCGGTAGATATCTCCAATGCCGAAATACTCGTTGGACCCGAGATCGCGACCAAGGGCTTCATAACAACGGACGAGAGTTCGATTCGCCTCGACGAGATCATCCAAAGAAGTAGAGAAGTCCTTCTAAAGGAGCTGGCAAGCGGGAATGTGGACAGGGAGTCCCTCGCTAAAGCGGTGCGTAGCGCCATAGGTAAGCTGGTGTCTAGACAGACAAAGAGAAAGCCTATGATCATTCCGGTAATTACGGAGGTGTAGGTTCTAAATGACACATTCTTCTCGGTCCAAGTCAGGACAGGGGGGCAATCCTCGGAGGCCCAGGGCGACCAACACTCAGCCTCCGTCAAAGTCGTCGTCGACCAAGGCACCACCGTCGAGGAGTGGTGGGACTAACCGCCCTGCGGCCAAATTAACTGATCGCGAGTCGAAGGTAAAAGAGCCGCTTTCGGGTGAGGCCCTCGCTCTGATAGTCCTACTGGTCTCTCTATTTGTGATGCTTTCGGTCTTCACCCCGCTCTTTGGGCTCTTGGGTAGGGGAGTGAGGGAGGCCGTTGAAGTCCTGTTCGCTTCTGCGGCTGGGGTTATCTTCAGCATCACCTTCCTGGCCGCACTCGCCCATCTAGCCAGGGCGGAGTTGACTACCAGGCGGATGTTCTGGTGGAAGATAACCGCCTTGGCTATCGATATTGCGGCCATCGATGGAAGCCTCTTTCAAGGAGTTAAGTTCGGCTTCGGTTCGGCGTATCTCAGGGCACACGGAGGCCTTGTTGGCGAGTCGATCGGGGGAGGGCTCGCTTTAGTAGCCTCCAAAGTAGGTGCGACGATCATTTTAGGACTCATCGGCCTACTCTGTTTACTCTGGCTATTCGGGGTCGGTTTCGACAGGGTCGCAAAGGTATTTTCGAAGAAGGCCAGTTCCTCATTGGACGCCATGAAGTCGGCTAAATCTGGAGGAAGTCCGGAACCCGAAGTCGACGTGCTGGGCAACCTGTTTCCAGTGATCAGCGAAGGCGATAGTGGCCACTCGGTTGGTGAGGTCTTTAGCGAGGGCGAAGGAGCGCTAGGTCAGGAGGCCGATGACGAAACTGAGGAGTTCTACGTCGACCTCTCCGAAGAGGCGCCTACTCCATCAGATGGTCCGGTGAGAGAGGAAGTAGTCGCCGATCCAGATGACCTTAGCACCACTGGGACCGGCCACAAAAAGACCGCTGGAGCTATACAGACTTGGAAGTTGCCGCCGCCTTCGATACTTTCCAAAGGCGTCGCCAACAAGATAGATCAAGTCGAACTCGCAGATAGGGGGAGGGCCCTACAGGGAGCTTTGATGACCCACGGCGTGCCGACGAGGCTTTCGGGGATGACCGTAGGTCCGACGGTTACTCGCTATGAACTCGAATTGGGCGAAGGTATTAAAGTTGCCAAACTCCTCTCGTTGCAGCGCGATATCGCCTACGCCATGGCCGCTGCGGATATTCGAATTTTGGCTCCCATTCCCGGCAAGTCGGCGATAGGTGTCGAAGTGCCGAATAGGTCCAGGGAGGTAGTGACCCTGGGCGACGTCCTATTAGCGCCCGAGATGAAGAAGGCGACACTCCCTCTAGAGGTGCCATTAGGTAGGGACATCTATGGAAGGACGATCGTCTCGAATCTCGCCGATATGCCGCACGTTCTTATCGCAGGTGCTACTGGGTCGGGGAAATCCTCCGCTTTGAATTCGATGATAACTTCCATCTTAATGAGGGCGACGCCGGCCCAGGTGAGGATGATTTTGGTAGATCCAAAGAGGGTGGAGCTCGGTCAGTACTCGCGGCTTCCGCACCTCCTCTCTGCGGTGGTAGTCGATCCCAAGAGGGCGGCTGGCGCTCTGAACTGGGCTACTAAAGAGATGGACCGCCGATACGATCTCCTGGCCGGTGTTGGAGTGAGAAACATAACCGGCTACAACGAATTGGCCGAGGCGTCCAAAGCGGCTTCACAGGAGTACATCTTTGACCCCTTAGACGTCGAGACGCCAACTATGGAGTCGCTCCCTTACATAATCGTAGTTGTAGACGAGCTGAACGATCTAATGATGGTCGCTCCGAGGGATGTCGAAGATTCGATATGCCGGATTGCGCAGAAGGCGAGAGCGGTGGGCATACACCTCCTCATAGCTACCCAAAGGCCTTCTGTGGACGTGATAACCGGAGTCATCAAGGCTAACGTTCCCTCACGGATGGCATTTTCGGTCGCTTCACAAGCCGATTCGAGGGTAATTCTCGACCAACCAGGGGCAGAAAAGTTGATCGGGAAGGGCGACATGCTCATCGTTACCGCAGACTCTTCGGTTCCCAGGCGAATTCAAACCCCGTGGGTGTCTGAGTCCGAAGTGCGCGGGGTCGTCGGTTTTTGGCTGAGGCAGAGTGGGCCGGCGTACCTCGATGAGCTTGAAGAGGTGTCCGACGGAGGCAAGGGCAGCTCGGAAAGTGGGGCTTCGCAGGACGAATATTACAACGAAGCACTACGACTGGTGGTCAGCTCCCAACTGGGTTCTACCTCGATGCTCCAGAGGAAGCTCAAAGTCGGTTTTGCCAGAGCGGGCAGGCTGATGGATCTCTTGGAGCAGGACGGAGTAGTCGGACCGAGCGAGGGCTCAAAGCCGAGGGAGGTCCTAATGAGCAAGGAAGAGCTGGACGAACTCTCCATATAGTCAGAGCCATATAGTCAGAGCCATATAGTCAGAGCCATAAGGCTAAGAAACTTTGCGCTCCTTGGAGACCCGGGAATTGCATATTTTTGTCCTCGATATAAAGCGCAAGTTTTTGCGGGACTTCCAGCGGTTTCTCGATTCCAAGCGACCTTTGTAACCTGAATATCGAATGTGGCGGCTTGTGTTGGGGTGGTACGGGTAGCCATTAGAGACGGTAGGCTCAAGTGGTCTTTAGCACTCCCAGTGAGTCCAATTTCTTTTGGAGGTAGCCCCACAAATGCCAAGGAATGACACCTGGCTCCCGTCGTCAAGAAGGTCAATGGGTGGCTATTCGTCGAGGCGAGGCTCCTCTGGGACATCGCTCAGGCGGGTTCGGGGGATTGTAGTCCTTGTAGTACTGCTGTTAGTCATTATCTCGGCTATCCAGCTTCTCCGACCGGTTCCCCTACCGGTGCTAAATCAGAGTATGCG
>JABEUO010000052.1 GCA_013044415.1 Acidimicrobiaceae bacterium | reverse complement strand
GCGAAGGACACTTTTCGGTGGAGGTTTTCCAACAATGCTTCTACGAGTTACCCTAAGTGCAAGGTGAAGGTCCGCTTGCTGACTTGCGGTCTAGGCCAGGACATTTCGGACGATCCCCGATGACTGTCGATCTACCGATCGCAGCGTTTGGATCGGATGAGCTGGCTGGGGGCCACTTCTCCATCCGCCAAATTTTTAGTAGTCTCTCTAGAAGTCTCATTGGAACTTCCCAGCCGGAGTCGGCGGTAATCGGTGGGTGTCTTTAGACGTTTTATATGAATGGTTATATGAATGGGCATTTGGCCTTTTCGATTGTGCTTTGGTGGAGTAGTGGTTAGATTGGATGTATGGGAGTATCAAAGAGTTCTATGAGAGCTTCCGATGCCGATCGACATCGCATTTTTGATGAGTTGTCGAAGGCGTTCGAAGAGGGAAGATTAACCCATCCTGAGCTGTCCGAAAGGATGGACCAAGCCGCTGGTGCGAAAACATACGGCGAGCTGTTTGCACTGATCTCGGATCTCCCTTCTGCCGTTTCCTTCCGCTGGGAGAGACCCGACTCCTTGAGCGTCTCGCAGGGTCAAATTCCAACCATGTCTGGTGCTGGGAAGTACGGCAAGACGATGAGGCGATTTGAAGGGTTGCCACTTGGTCTTCGTGTCGCAGCGATAATTGGGATCTGCATGTTTGCCCTTCCGGTCGTGGGCCTGGTCGTCGGCATTGCTACCGCTGGGTCGATGATGGCGGTCTTCCTATTCGGCAGGATGCTACCCTTCCTATTGATAATTTTCTTTATTGCGCGCTCTGGACGGAGACGCCGTATTGGAAGAGGTCGTAGGTACTTCTAAGGAAGGCCCGAATCGGCCTTCCTTTGTTATCTCCCCAATGAATAGAACTCGCTGTTAGGAAGTATTTTTGCGAATCCTGCGAGCCTGTTTGACATAGCGAAGAAGGCCGTTATCGCCCCGATCTCCCATATTTCGTTGTCACCAAGACCGACTTCGTAAAGTGGTGCAAAGTCGGTCTCCTCGACCTCATTTGCCCTTGAGGCAACCTTGCTAGCGAAGTCGAGTATCGCTACCTGTCGCTCGGTTAGCCCTGCCCTTTTGTAATCGGTAGCGACCCTCTCCGAAATTGTCGCGTCTTTTGCTCGAATCCTTAATATCGCACCGTGGGCAACTACGCAGTAGAGGCAGTCGTTTATCGCAGAAGTGGCGACGACGATCATTTCCTTGTCGGCTTTAGTTAGCAAGCTTTCGGAGTTCATTAGGGCGTCGTGATAATTGAAAAATGACCGGAATTCGTCAGGCCTGTGAGAAAGTGCCGAGAAGACATTCGGCAGAAAGCCGCTCTTGGCTGCGGTCTTGTCCATCAGTTCCTGGACGTCTGGGGGTGCTGCGGGATTAGCTTCTGATCGAGCAAAAAATTCCGGTACCTTTGTCATCTATTTGTCTCCTTTATCGAAGTGGATTCGGATCCTTACAAGAAGGGTAAATCCCAAAAGTCAGAGCTTTGGAAGTATCGATACCACGATCTTTTTGCAGTACCCATCTCTGGGGGGTGAAAAAGCTAATACGAGTGCTCCTGGCACCATATCAAGCAGTCCTTTGATGCCCTTTTTCGAAGTCACGGTATCACGCACCTCTTGCGCTAAGAGTTCCTGATACTTGGGAGAGAGCGGAAAGGCGTGGAATCCTCCCTTCCAGGGAAAGCCAAACTGGACCTCGTTGGACCTGGGGTCCCTCAATAGCGCCTGCTCTTTACCGAGCCTAATCAGCGCTACCGACGGCGAGTCGCCGGTCATCGATGCGTATTTGACCGACGGTCCTGGGAGCCATAACGGCGGAAAGTTGTCCGGAGCGAATAGGTCCCCAAGAATCTTTTTGACCCGCCTAGCTCGTATCTTCCCCCCCTCCTGATTTATGGCGAGCGCCTCGCTCAGCTCTGGCCTGGCAGGGTCTGGAGGTTCAGAGCTTGCCATTTCGATCGCCTCGATTCCGCTGAATAGGCCGATCTCTTCATCCTGGTCGTCTTTGAGGACGAGGCGGACAAATCTTTTCTCATTTGGGTCGAGGGCAAAGATCTCATTCTCCACCTTGCCCAGGTAATAGAGTCGGGACATTACAGTATCGACCCCGAATCCACCAGCCACCTATCCTGGGAGAGTTGGTCCTTGAGTACCTGAGGGTCCTGCGTAGGGAGATTGCATACATTTCCCACACAGAGGTAGGCCCACGAGTCATCCCGGTTCAAAAAAAGCGGAGACGCGCTGCGGTCGCCGAATAGGGAGATCGTGTCGGGGAAGAATTTGTCGAAGAAGACTGGGGCAAAATTTCCCAAAGGACCTGGGATGACGAGTTCTCTTAGCCCACCATTGAGTAACCTTGCCGACCAAGCTACCCAACCGAACGAAGACGGTGCGGAACTGATCGCATTGGCCAGTGTTGCTATCAGCTCGTCGGCTCGATCGAGATAGGAAGAGTTATCCGTTAGATAACCGAGCTTTAGCAGAACTTCGCTCGCTATAGCGTTTGTGGAGATCGTTGCCGTGTCGTAAATGTCTTTGGTACGAGGTATGTCCAGGTCCGATGGGTTTTCGGAGGTAAAGAAGCCGCAACCTCCGTTATCCCAAAAGTGCTCAATCGATTTGTCACACAGGAGGGCGGCTTGCCGCAAGTAGTCGGCTTGGCCAGTGGCTCCATAAGCTTCAATGTTCGCCAAAGCTAGCCAAAAGTAGTCAGCTGCCATGGCGTCGATGGAAGGCGACATGCCAAAGAGTACCCTTTTTAGCCGTCCCGAAGTTGGATCCAGGAGTCTTTCGTTGAGAAGATCGACGAGCTTGACACCATTTGCCATTAATTCTGAATCCATCATTAACCGTCCTGCGGTGATCAATGCGCCACCGTATTGAGCGTTGTACTCACAGACTACTTTGTCATCCCTGGCCGGCGGGTTTCGAAGCTTGCGATATTCGAGTAGCTTTTGATTCGATTCTGCAATCGATTCGGTCGGAACTATCGATTTACCGTGTGGTCGATGAAGGATATTCCTTCCCTCAAAGTTGCCCGACTTCGAGACGCCATAGAATTCAATGAACTCTTTTGCCTTCCCTCCGAGGACCTCCTTGACCTCCTCGATTCGGAATATGTAGTAAGCACCCTCTTCGCCGTCCGAATCGGCATCCTGAGATGACGCTAATCCTCCGCTTTGGAGCTTGAGGGCCTCATCAACGTAGGAGGCTATCTTTTTAGCGACGTAAGCGTAGTTTTCGTCTTTAGTTACTGAGTATGCCTCGGCGTAGACTTTAAGTAGGCCTGCCTGGTCATAGAGCATCTTCTCGAAGTGTGGGACGATCCAGAACCTGTCCACCGAGTACCGTGCAAAGCCGCCACCAAGGTGGTCAAATATCCCGCCACTGGCCATGTGGTCGAGGGCGGACTTAGCGGTGTTGAGGCTCAGGTTGTCTCCGGTGAGGTAGTGGTGCCTCAATAGAAGTGCGATTAGGTGTGGTTGAGGAAATTTAGGCGCTAGACCAAAACCCCCCCAGTCCTTGTCGGCCCTGTCGGTGAGCTCCTTCGCAATGTGATCTAAAAGGGCTAGAGCGTCCAGATCAGCCGCAGCGAAGTCTGGCTTAGGCAGAGTGGTCCTCGTTCGAATGGCGCTTATCATCTCTTGGGCGACAGACTCGACCTCAGATTTTTGATCCGCATAGGCACTAGAGACGGCTTCGAGGACCGAGATGAACCCAGGCATATTTCGAGATGGCAACTTGGGAAAGTATGTTCCCGCATAGAACGGCTTTTTCTCGGGAGTTGCAAATATGGACATGGGCCACCCACCGCTGCCTGACATCGCTTGTAGGGCCTCCATGTAGAGGGCGTCTACGTCGGGCCGCTCTTCACGGTCGACCTTGATCGAGACGAATCCGCCATTTAGTTTTTCGGCAACCTCTGAGTCTTCAAAACACTCCTTCTCCATAACGTGGCACCAGTGGCAAGCGGCGTAACCGATGGAGATGAATACCGGAACGCCTCGCTTTTTGGCTTCCTCGAAAGCTTCTTCGCAGTATGGCCACCAGTCCACTGGATTTGACATGTGCTGGCGCAGGTAAAGGCTGGATTCATTTTTCAGGCGGTTTGTCAACTGGTACTCCCACTGGTCGCATCAAGATCCTATATTGGTCTGGGTAAAAGTTAAAGACCAATTTTGGGAAGCCTTTGTCGCCGGGCGAAGTTAATTGAGGCTGATTTTGGTCTAAGTTGCTCCTATGGAGATTTCCCTAGAAGGCAAAGTTGCCCTTGTGACCGGTGGTTCTAAGGGTATTGGTAAGGCTATAGCTGCAAGTTTTGTCGAAGCGGGTGCATCTGTGATGATTACCTCGCGCAAAGAGGATCAGCTGGCAGCAGCGGCCGATGAAATAACTTCCAAGACCCAAAAGCCGGGCGTAGTTGCCTATATTGCAGCGAATGCGGGAGAAGAATCCAGCCCGGAGCTAGTCGTGGGTTCGACAATCGAGAGGTTCGGTGCCATAGATATTCTGGTAAATAATGCGGCCACCAACCCCTATTTTGGACCGATGGTCGGATTAGACGCTCAACGAGCTGACAAAATAATGGCCGTCAATGTTCGGAGTGTACTTTTATGGACTAAAAGGTGCTGGGAAGTTCTTTGGTCGAAGCCCGATTTCGATAAAGCCGTCGTCGTGAATATAGCGTCGATTGGGGGACTCGGAATAGAACCGATGATCGGCTACTACAACGTGTCGAAGTCGGCGGTCATCCATATGACCCGGCAACTCGCCAATGAGCTCGGACCTAAAGTTAGGGTCAACTCGATCTCTCCGGGGGTCGTGCGGACGGACTTCGCTCGGGCACTTTGGGAGCCGAATGAAGCGGGGCTCGCTTCAAGACTTCCCTTGGGACGTATTGGCGAACCCGAAGACGTCGCAAACGCGGCACTTTTTCTAGCGAGCGACCTTTCGGGTTGGATCACGGGCCAGAATTTAGTAGTGGACGGCGGAACCTTGGTATCTGGCTGAGGTGTGTTTCGAACATTAGGTTGAATTGATTAACGTGAAGCACACCGCAAGGTGCAGTGATGAAAGCCAGAGCCACAAGTAGTGCCTAGAACCGGGCCTTGTCTGAGGCAAATCAGATTAGCGAGCCAAAGCTAGCAAACTCATCCACTAGTACCTATTCAACGGCACCAGACCAGTTGGTCGTGGTGGCGTGACGGGAGCGATGCTTGGTAACTCCAACCAAACGGCGGAGCCAGAAGCCCCGTCCGTAAGGGAGGGGAG
>JABEUO010000242.1 GCA_013044415.1 Acidimicrobiaceae bacterium | reverse complement strand
TGCTTGGTGGCCTTGCTTGGTGGCCTTGTTCGATTGATATATCTTCGTCTAACAGGCCTGGACCATCTAATTATTGCAACCTAATCATTGCAACGGTATAAGGTCCGAGCCGCTTCGTCCTGGTCCAGGGGTCACGCTCAATTCTCGAGGGCTGATCTTCTCGCCACAGGACGAACAGATGGAAACTGACTCACAAACCGACCCACATCTTTCATGCACAACCAGTAGAGGTGGCCCTCCGGGAGCGGCATATCGATCGCCCCATTGCTTCATCGCATTTAGCACCGGCCAAAGATCGCGTCCCTTTTCAGTAAGCCGGTATTGGTCACGGGGCGGATGGTCGCAGTATCTAACTTTTGATAGAACTCCTGCTTCAACCAGTCGAGCAAGCCTCCTCTGCAGTATGTTACTAGATATTCCAAGGCGGCTTTTAAACTCATCGAACCTGCTTACACCCAGAAACGCATCGCGAACGATCAACATGGTCCACCACTCGCCTACTGCATCTAAGCACTGAGCGACCGAGCAGTCCATGTCCGAAAAGCTCTTATGTTCCATGTGGCCAATTGTAGTCACTTGCATAATAGAAGTTAGCAGGTATAGTATTCGTAATGAAGTTGACGTCGAGAAAAACTAAGAACCTGGGTCACGAAGGCAAGTCAACTGCGATATTTGTGGTCACCGCTCTAGGCGCTTATATGGCCTCATTGGATCTTTCGATCGTTAACGTGGCTTTTCCGTCCCTCGAAAGGTCCTTCCCTCACGATGCGACCTCCACGCTTGCCTGGGTAATAACCGGCTACAGCGTCGTTTTCGGGTCTCTCCTTGTCGTAGCGGGTAGGACAGCAGACCGTCTCGGAAGGCGCAAGGTCTTTTTCTGGGGTCTCGCTGTATTTTGCGGTGGCTCTGCAGTATGTGGCCTTGCACCTTCGGTTGCTATTCTGATCGTGGGCAGGGTGATTGAAGGAGTCGGCGCAGCTGCGATGCTCCCATCGTCCCTGGGACTACTGCTCGGTGCGTTCAACGCCGAACGAAGATCGCAGATGGTGGCATTGTGGGGTGGAATCGGGGCATTAGCGGTAGCTACAGGTCCATCACTTGGTGCCAGCCTCATCTCAATAGCTAGCTGGCATTGGATCTTTTACGTCAATGTTCCTCTCGGTCTAGTCGCATGGCTCTTCGGTCGTTCGGTGCTGGTCGAGTCAAAAACAGACAGCGAGAAAGCGACACCCGACTACCTAGGTGCGGTGCTCGTAGCGTTGGCCCTCGCCGGAATCGTCTTAGGGATATCACAAGGCCCAACCTGGGGCTGGACAAGCGCATCAATTATCTCGTCTTTCGCCACCAGCATCGTTTTGGGCGTCGTATTCCTGTTCCGATCCGCTCACCATGAATCGCCGGTGCTCGACTTGAATCTTTTCTCGCAGCGCTCATTCACGTTTGCGAATGCTGCGACCTTGTTATATGCAATGGGCTTCTTTGCAATGTTACTGGGCAACATCCTGTTTCTTACCAGCGTGTGGCACTACTCAATACTCTCTGCTGGCCTTGCGGTAACTCCTAGTCCTCTTGTGGTGGCCGCCGTCTCGGGCCCCGCCGGAAGGTTGGCATCGAGAATCGGCTTCCGCCGGGTCCTGACGATTGGTTCGATACTCTTCGCTGGCGGATTGGCCTGGTACGCTCTTCTTATCGGTCTACACCCCGAATACCTCGCCCTTTGGCTCCCGGCTACCATCATCACCGGCCTCGGCATCGGCTTCACCTTTCCAGTTTTGAGCGCAGCGGCGGTCTCTAGCCTTCCCAAAGAGAGATTTGCGGTAGGTAGCGCCGTAAATCAGACGGCAAGACAAATTGGAGGCGCCTTCGGTATCGCCTTGATGGTAGTCATTCTCGGATCGACCCATAGCTCCGTAGCCGCCTTGATTAACTTCCATAACTTATGGTGGTACGCTGCATCGATGGCTGCGATGTCTGGTCTGGCAAGCCAACTGATCCGTACGCACGCGCCACTTGATACGGCTAATTAAAACCTGACGAAGGGTAACAATCCCCGAGCTTGCGTCGCAGTTATTTCGTCCTCCGCACCTGCATTCAAGCCTGCGAGCCGTTCGTAAACGGATGAGTATTTTCCCAACAAAGCAAAAAGAGCACTTGCCACCACTCACCAAACCGATATGCGACATAATATTCAACGAGCCCGGCCCGTCCTAGGCAAACTGCATTGGTCGGGGACAATTACGCAGATCAGGGGCACGAATACCACTCAGGTGATTGGCTTACACATAACTCGACAGGCACGAATGTCCTGCCCTAAAAACAATCCCTCGGCACTTTCGGAATCTATCAATCGATCGCTATGAAAGCTACGGTGAAATGGCGAACCGTGGTAAGCCACTCCTGAGACTGCTCCACCACGAAATGAGATTGGGCCAAATGTGATTTGGAATCGAAACTGCTAACTATTGGCTCGGCATAGACAAGTATTTATCAGTGGCGCACCGCTGGTGGCGTAAGACGCTACGACTTAGCCAAGCTGCACCACCTCGCTCCACGCCAGGCACCATCATCGAGGTCGGCGATTGTCTATGCCAGGGCATCAACAAACCGACGGAAGGGTGACTTGGTGCGTCAGGTGGCACTACCCGAATCCTTCAGCGCGGCTAACGGCTGGAGCTGCGTGTTCGCGCTTCCTGAATTTGTGGGCGCTAACGGACTCGAACCGCCGACCTCAGCCGTGTGAAGGCTGCGCTCTAACCAACTGAGCTAAGCGCCCTAGAGATATCGAACCTACCATGACATACGATCAATCGCTGCGCATAAATTGCTCATTGCCAACCTGAGGTTGCCGCTTTCCAGCCGACCATCTTCGGAGCCTAGAAGCTTTATTCATCGCTCTTAGTGCTTTAATCTGACTAAAGAACGTATCTATCGGGTATCTGGTGCCAAAAAACAACTGATTATTGACCATTGACATCGGGTTTAATCCCGAAATTCGAAGTGACGATCTGGACTCCCTCACTTAAATCGGACCTACCGTGACGATTGGTTCACAGCCGAAGTAGATGTGACGATTTAGTGGCCAAGACGGAAGCGACCACACATTCAAATCGGTTCATCTAAGACTCGAGAAGGTTCAGTACTATATAATACAACACACGTGTTCGCTAGCTCCTGTGGCGGAGGCAGGAAGAGGACGATGGCGCCTTTGCGCATATAAGCGGTAGGCCATGACTTGAGCATGACTTGAGGTGGCCATGTCCAGTCGGTCGACCAGATCGTGTCCCCATGCTACCTTCGGCCATCGGTCAGGCAAATCTCAAAGATTTATCCAGCGCCACGGGTCAAGCAGAACCCATTCATAGTGCATAGACTTAGAGCCGTGAAAACTCCTTTGTCTAAGACTGAACAGAAGGTCGGCTTTGCGATCCTCCTGTACGCCCTTATAGCCATTTGTGCGCTTTGGATACCAAAATTTGGCGAACACGTCGCCAAGGGGGTGAAGAGTGATCCGAAGCTCTACTTAGCGGAGGGCGTCGCACTGATAATCATTGCTGCGTTATCCATATGGAGGAAGAATCGGATACTTGCCGGCGGATTTACTATCCTCGTCGCCTTTGGACCTTGGGGATCGCTAATAGTATTTGCCCTACCTATGCTCGCATTTGGAAGCTTCACCCTTTTCAAGAAGGATCCAGAGGTCATGAAGCGGCGGCGCGAAGAGATAGCTAGAAAGCGTCAAGAGAAGTCGACAAAACCGACCGCTACCGGTGCCGATGGACGTGCGCTCCCACAGGCGTCAAAACGGTACACCCCTCCCGCAAAATCCAACTCAAGGTCCCGAACAAAAAAGTAGCTTTGCCGGGGTCGCAGGCAAGATTGAATTTGCGCCTAGTCTAAGGCACTGCCGGAAGGCAGAAAGGTTGGACCCTTGATTGGTCAGTCGCTAGCTGGAAAAAGAATCTTCCTTACCGGAGGGACGGGCTTTGTTGGCACGGCCTTTGCGGAGCGTGTTCTTCACAATCTCCCCGACACTGAGCTCGTCCTTCTAGTACGGCCGGGGCGTCGAGCAACCGCCGAAGACAGGATGCGGCGGGAAATCCTGAACAACAACTGCTTCGACACCCTAAAAGAAGAGCTCGGCAAGGAAGGTTTTCAAAAACAGATTGCCAGCAGAATTTCGGCCGTGGCAGGAGACGTGTCAAAGGATGGGCTCGGCCTGGACGATGAAGGCTTCCGAATCCTTGGAAACTGCGACGTAGCCGTCCATTCCGCAGCCACCGTGAGCTTCGACGCTCCATTGGATTCCGCAATTGAAGTCAACTTACTCGGACCTTCCAGGGTGGCTGAGACCTACCGAAAGGCGCTAAAGGCCGCCGACCACCAGGGAAAGATGGTATCGGTATCGACGGCGTATGTAGCGGGATCTAGGAAGGGAAAGGCGTTTGAGGTCTCACTCAAAGACTCGCCCCTATATCCCGATCTCCCCTGGAGACAAGAGGTTGATGCGGCCCGGAGGATGAAGCTCGATATCGACAGCCAGAGCCGCTCTCCCGAGAAGTTGAAACAGTTCAGGGAGGAAGCCCAGTCGAGCTACGGAGCGGCCGGGGTGGCTCTGTTAGCCCAAGAGACCGAGAAAAAAAGGGTCGATTGGGTTAGGAAGCAGATGGTGAAGCTCGGTCAAGCTCGGGCCCAGAGCCTTGGGTGGGCTGACGCCTACGCCTATTCTAAGGCACTAGGCGAAATCGCCCTGGAGGAGAATAAGGGTGACCTCGCCGTCTCGGTCGTTAGGCCATCGATTATCGAATCCGCCCTTCAGCTCCCGTATCCAGGGTGGATCAGGGGATTTCGCATGGCCGAACCAATCATCGTCTCCTTCGCTCGGGGCCTCTTGGGCGAATTCCCCGGGGTACCGGAAGGAACCGTGGACGTTGTACCCGTGGACTTAGTAGTCTCAGCCATGCTGGCCGCCTGTGCAATCGAACCTTCGGACACCATGAAGTTTTATCATGTCGCATCGGGTTCGGTAAATCCATTGAAATATGGACAGCTCGTCGACCTAGTAACTTCCTTCTTCGGTGAAAATCCAGTTCTCGATTCGAAGGGCCAACCCATCGCCTTGCCAAGTTGGAAATTCCCTGGCCGAGGCCGAGTACAAGGACAGTTAAAGAGGGCAACCAAGTTGCTGTCGATTGCAGAATCGGTCTCAACGAGACTTCCCATCCGTTCAAAGCAACTCGAAGCCGCCGGCGGTCTGACCGAAAAGAGGGAGATCGCAGAAAGAGCCCTCGGATATGTCGAACTCTACGGAGCGTACGTCGAGACCGAGGCAATCTACCAGGTCGACAACCTGATGCAACTTAGGGGACTCTTAGACGAGGGCGACCTTGAGCACTTCGACTTCGATCCAAAACAGATCGAATGGGAATCTTTCGTCTACAACGTCCACCTACCATCGGTAGTGGAGCATTCTCGTATAAAAACGACCTACACCAAAAAGACCGGACCGACCAAACGGGAACGGACCCTTGCCTCTCTACTCGCTCCGTCTCAATCGCTAGTCGCATTCGACCTTGAGAACACCTTGATCGCAGCGAACGTGGTCGACTCATTCAGTTATCTTGCAACATCCCACCTCGACAGGGGAGATGCGACAGCCTTGGCCCTTGGACTACTGGCCGAGGCGCCTAAGCTACTTGCCCTTGACCGGCGGGATCGCACGGACTTCTTGCGCTACTTCTATCGTCGCTACAAAGGGGCGGACCGGGCCCAGCTCGAGCAGTACTCATGGGATCTATTCGATGAGTATCTACTTAAAAAGGCCTTCCCAAAGGGTATCCAGCGGGTTCGGGAACATCGTCGGGCCGGTCACAAGACCGTTTTGATTACCGGTGCACTGGACTTTATAGTCGCCCCGTTCTCGCCCCTTTTCGATAAGATCGTCTCCTGTGAGATGGTGGTTGACGAAGATGGTCGGCTGACTGGTGAAGTACTAAAGGCACCTCCAATTGGTGAAAACAGAGCGGCAATCCTGCTCGAATGCGCCGAAGAGTTCGGTATAGATCCCTCGGATACCATCGCATATGCGGATTCAACTTCGGACCTACCGATGCTCGAAGCCGCCGGACAAGCGGTATGTGTCAATGGAGAAGCGAGGCTACTCCAAATCGCAAAGAGGCGGGGTTGGCATAGTGAAAATTGGGAAAAGGCACGGGGCGGCTACCCACTACACCTTCCGATCGGGGTGAAAAGATGAAGGCCTTAACCGTTGAAGCGAAGCTAAGGAAGTTTGCCTTAGCCAAGGTCCTGTCGATGACGCCTAGCACATCTAGCGTCAAATATGGCCCGTTGACCCTGAGGGACTCAGAGCCAAAACGCCCACCAAATAATGACTGGATATCGGCCAAACCCCGTCTAAGTGGTATATGTGGCTCAGACATAGCGACCGTACTCGGCTCAAGCTCGAGGTATTTTGAGCCATTGACTAGCTTCCCCTTCGTTCCAGGACACGAGGTGGTCGCCGATGTGACACTCGACAATGACTCTTTATCAAGGGTTGTTTTGGAGCCCGCCCTCCACTGTGCGACCAGAGGGCTCCCGCCCTGTCGGATGTGCCAAGTTGGAGAGACCAATCGTTGCGAATCGATCCTTCTCGGCGAGATCAAAAAGGGAATCCAAACGGGTTACTGCTCCTCAACCGGGGGCGGTTGGTCTCAGGAATTCCTGGCCCATAGGAGCCAAATACACAGCATTCCAGAGTCAATGAGTGACAAGGACGCTGTAATGGTCGAGCCCTTTGCATGCGCACTCCATAGTGTGTTACGGATAGACCTAGGCACGGTAAACAGGGTGGCGGTACTTGGCTCCGGGACGATCGGACTTCTCACTACTGCGGCGCTTCGATCCCTCTCCCCAGATATCGAGATCGTCGCTGTGGCAAAGTACACGACACAAAAGGCTGCGGCCAAGTCCCTGGGGGCCGATCAGGTAATAGAACCTTCAGTTTTCAATAAGGCGTCTAGGAGATCATCGGCGTCGATGCGGGGGGGATCCTGGCAGAGCCACGGATTTGATGTCACCTTTGACTGCGTGGGTAGATCCGAGTCGATAACCCAATCGATCTCCGCTACGGCGCCTGGTGGGAAAGTGGTCCTTGCCGGCATGCCCGGTACTTCGAAGGTCGACCTGGCTCCACTATGGCATCGAGAAATTGAACTGGTTGGAAGCTACGCTTATGGGAGCGAAAAGGCGAGCGAGACTATTGGAGATCTACTGCAAAGTGCCTCGGTCGCCGTAGACGGCTCAGGTAAGTTCAGGACCTTCGAACTAGCAATAGCGCTCTGCGAGAAGCTGAGCCTTGGAAACCTCGTCACCCACACTTTCAGCCTCGACAACTACGAAGAGGCGATCAACCTAGCCGCTCAGGCGGGGGCACGCGGAGCAATAAAAGTAGCTTTTGACCCCCGTAAAAAACGAGCCAGAGAAGAGGAGAAGAGATAATGAGCCCAAGACCCGGCTTTGTGCTGGAGGTCGATCGGTCGACTCCGCCGACGCTTTTCTGGCATGGCGAAGGATTTCGGCTAGAAAAGCTCCCGGTCGGTTCCCGAGTAATCTATCCGCCGGAGCCGCTCGCTGGCATTAAGGATCCTAGAAGCGCTATCAGGGAAGCCCTCGATAACCCGACCGGAGATTCCGAACCGCTGAGTGCCCTTTTGAAGCCGAATATGCGAGTAGCTGTATGCTTCGACGACGTATCTCTTCCCCTGCCTCAAATGCAGGCCCCGGACGTTAGGCAGTTGATAATCGAAGAAGTCTTGGAGCGCCTCGCCCAAGCTGGGGTCGAGGATATCCGGCTGATTGCCGCCTTAGCCCTCCATCGAAGGATGACCGACTCAGAACTTGAGCATGCCCTGGGCAAAAGGGTGTACGAGGCCGCCAAATCCGCGGAGATCCTGACACAACACGACGCAGAGGACAAGGAGAATCTTTTATTCATCGGGAAGACGGATCGTGGGGAGGAAGTCGAACTTAACAAGTACGCTGCGACTTCCGACTTAATCATCTATGTCAACATAAATCTGGTCTCTATGGACGGTGGGCATAAGTCTGTCGCCACCGGTCTCGCCAGCTACCGCTCACTCCGACACCATCACAACGTCAAGACGATGGTTCACTCCAAGTCTTTCATGGATCGTGACAATTCAGAACTACACAGTTCGAACTGGCGCATGGGGAAGCTGATCAAAGATAGCGGAATCAAGATCTACCAGATCGAGACGACCCTAAATACCAACACCTTCCCGTCGCAATTCGCATTCTTACAGAAGCGGGAGTGGGAGTGGGGACTAAAAGACAGGGCCAGCTTCCTAGCGGTTTCAGAGTCTTTGAAGTTCACGCCTCCCTGGGCGGCGAGAAAGATCTTCCAAAACGTAAAATCACCCTACGGCCTTACCGGGGTTCACGCTGGTGAAGTTGAGGCGGTACATAGAAAGACTCTAGAAAACGTCTACAAGCAGCAGCAGGTGGACGTCACCGGACAGACCGACATTCTGACCATAGGATTACCCTTCATCGGACCCTACAACGTAAATTCAATCATGAACCCGATTCTGGTCCACTGCCTTGGCCTCGGGTACTTCTTCAACATGTACAAAGGTGCGCCATTGGTGAGGAAAGGCGGGGTGGTCATCCTCTCGCATCCGAATCGTCCAGAATTTGATCCGACCTTCCACCCCAGTTACATCGACTTTTTCGACCAGGTCCTCCCCGAGTCAACCGACCCACTGGTGATTGAGAAGAAGTTTGAAGAGCGTTTCGCCACCGATCCGTGGTATATCCACCTATACCGTCACGGCCACGCATACCACGGGGTACACCCCTTTTACATGTGGTATTGGGGTGCTCACGCCCTCGACCACTTGGGCGGAGTAATAATTTTGGGTGGCGATCCGAAAACTACCCGTCGACTGGGATATCAAAGCGCCTCGACCATGGCCGATGCCCTTGAAATCGCTTCTTCGATAGTTGGCAGGGACCCGTCGGTTACCCACCTCCACTCGCCACCGCTACTAATGGCCAATGTGCACTGAGGCAAAAATGAAGTTAATGCGCCCAAACAGTAAAGTTTCGCTCCTCCTTTCCAAGCCCCTTAGGCCGATCACCTTGGAGGAGGGGCCTAGTAGGTCGAAACTCGGCTCCAACTACGACACCGCTTGGTCACGTCGCTACGGCGTTAGACTCTTGCGAGCAATGCTCCTCGACACGATTGTGCGCCCGGGCGTAGAGGTTATTGCATCTCCCGAGATCAAAAACCAGGACCGTATCGACCACCTATCTGCTCCAGTAATTTTTGCCGCAAATCACTCGAGCCACCTCGACACTCCCGTTGTGCTGTCCACCCTGCCCGCTAGGTTCAGGCACCGATGCGTCGTGGGGGCGGGCGCCGACTACTTCTTCGATAAGCGCTGGAAAGCAATACTCTGGTCCGGCGTATTGTCCGCCATTCCAATCGAGAGATCAAAACCCTCCAGGAGGGCGGGAGAACTGGCGGTAAAGCTGGTCAAAGATGGCTGGAACCTGGTTATATTCCCTGAGGGTGGTCGGAGCCCCGACGGTTTGGGTCAGCAGCATAAAACTGGCGTTGCACAGCTAGCAATCAGGACTAATGCACCCATTGTCCCTATATACCTCGAAGGTACTTACGAGATCCTCAACAAGGCCTCGAAGCGGTTCAGGCCTGGCAAGGTAACCGCTAGCTATGGCGCTCCGATCTATGCAAGCGAATCCGATGACCCGAGGGAACTTACCAAGACGGTGCAGGCCGCCATCGACCGACTAGCGGATGAACTTCATAGCGACTTTCTATCGGCCGCACGACGTTCCGCCAAGGGCGAGACTCCTAAGCTCGCACCCACGAGCCGAGGATGGATCGAGAAATGGAACAGGGTCAGTCCCCTTTCGCGGGGTGAAAAAGAGAATCGCTGGCCGACGAGACTATTCAATAGGTAGCCTCTGCCACTGTGTGCTATCGAAGCGCTTTCGATGGGCTAATCGACTAGTCGAAGGCCGCTAGGTGCGATAGAGCCGACCTGTGAAGTCAGCTCCGTGACGAATACCGTTCGATTGCCCGGAAAGATCGACTCGGAGTACAATACCGGGAACCCGCCTTCGTCAAAAGTGGTCCTTTCGCACTCTAAGGCTGGTGAGCCAGACGGAACTCCAAGAAGTTTGGCATCCCCCTCCGGCATTGCTACCGCAGCGATCGTTTGGGTCGCATAGGTAAGGGGCCGCTTCAAGTAGTCGCTCTCCGATAGAAGCTGGTAGAAGGACTTCTCTTCAAAATCCCTCAGCGAAAAACTCTCGCCAAGAAATGCCGGAACCCAAACGGTCACACGGGCGAATGGCACACCATCTGCGAGGTTCAGCCTCGCAACCTCGAGCAAATCCTCGCCACCTAGAACTTCCAACAGCCTGCCGGTAGGATTAATTCGCCTCGACGTCAGAACCTTGCGCCTGGCGATTACACCGATTTCGTCTAGTTGGTCCTCGATGGTCGCAAATCGCCCGAGGGTTTGGGCAACCGGTTTGAAGACTACGTACCACCCGAAACCCTGCCGAGACTCGACTATCCCCTCCTTCCTGAGCAGTTCGAGGCCCTTTCGCACCGTAATTCGACTCGCCTCATAGCTACGCGATAGAGTCGCCTCTGAGGGCAGCAGCTCTCCTGACCCCAGTCTCCCCTCGGAGATCTGGCGCCTCAGATCATTTGCAATAGTTATATATCTTGGGTCACGAACCTGTCTTATACTTGTATTATATACCCGGGATCTGTCATAATTGCAAATACAGGGTCTTAGATGTAGCGGTGAAAGGAATATCAGATGGGAAAGGTCAGTTCGGGAACTCCGGTAGAGCTGGTTAAAGGAGCCTACAAGAAGTTCGACACAGCAACCGAAATTGCTCGAAAGCGTCTAGGTAGGCCATTGACGCTCGCCGAGAAGATATTTATTTCGCACCTGGCGGATCCGGAGAATCAGTCTCTCGAGAGGGGTGTCGCCTACGCTGAGCTCTATCCGGATCGGGTAGCGATGCAAGATGCTACCGCTCAGATGGCCCTTTTGCAGTTCTCAACCGCCGGCCTCAAGCAGACCGCCGTCCCTTCTACGGTCCATTGCGACCACCTAATTCAAGCTCAGTTCGGTGCGAGCACCGACCTGGAATCCGCCGAGGTCACCAACAAGGAGGTCTACGACTTCCTGCGGACCATTTCCGCTAAGTACGGAATTGGATTTTGGAAGCCTGGCTCTGGAATTATCCACCAGGTGGTAATCGAACAGTATGCCTTCCCAGGTGGAATGATGATCGGAACCGATAGCCATACACCTAATGCAGGCGGCTTGGGGATGATTGCAATCGGCGTCGGTGGAGCCGATGCAGTTGACGTCATGGTCGGTTCCACATTCGGGGTCCGCTATCCAAAGCTCATCGGGATACACCTCAAGGGCTCGCTAAAGGGTTGGACGGCTCCAAAGGACATCATTCTGAAGGTCGCCGAAATCCTAACGGTCAAAGGTGGTACCGGGGCTATTGTCGAGTACTTCGGAGAGGGAGCCCGATCAATTTCTGCTACTGGCAAAGCGACCATCTGCAACATGGGGGCAGAGATCGGAGCTACCTGTTCCCTATTCCCCTACGACAGCCATGCGGCCGCATACCTAAAGTCCACCCAGCGCGAGGAGATCGCAGATCTCGCCGATCAAAATTCCCATCACCTCCAGGCCGACCCCGAAGTAGAGTTGAACCCGGAGCAGTACTTTGATCGGGTAATCGAGATTGATCTCGATACCCTCGAACCCCATATCGTTGGTCCACATACCCCGGATCTAGCACGGCCAGTTTCAAAGATGGGTGCTGATGCCAAGGAAAACTCCTGGCCGACCAAGCTCTCCTCTTGCCTCGTCGGATCGTGCACAAACTCCTCCTACGAAGACATCACCAAGGCTGCAAATATCGCACGCCAGGCCGCAGCTAAAGGTCTGAGGGCCAAAGTACCACTGTTGATCACCCCGGGATCCGAAAGGGTCAGGGCGACGATAGAGAGGGACGGACTCCTTCAGGACTTAGAAGCGATCGGCGCAGTGGTCCTCGCAAACGCATGCGGACCCTGCATCGGCCAGTGGAAGAGGGACGACATAAAAGAGGGTGAGTCAAACTCGATTCTCAGCTCATATAACAGGAACTTTCCAAAACGTAACGACGGAAACGCAGCGACACTCTCCTTCATTGGCTCTCCCGAGATAGTCGTTGCCTACGCCTTGGCCGGTACTTTAGACTTCAACCCCCTCACCGATGAGGTCGATGGCCACAGGCTCGAAGCACCGACGGGTGAGGAACTCCCATCAAGGGGTTTCGAATCTGGAGAAACAGGGTTCATAGCCCCGCCTGAAGATGGCTCATCGGTAGAGGTAGCGGTCGATCCGAACTCCGAGAGGATCCACCTCCTCGAACCATTCCCCGCCTGGGATGGAAAGGACTTCGAAGGCCTAGTGGTTCTCATGAAGGCGGTAGGCAAGTGTACGACGGACCATATCTCGGCGGCGGGACCTTGGCTGCGCTACAGGGGTCACCTACGGAATATTTCCAAGAACCTATTCTTGGGCGTAGTAAATGCATTTGGTTCAAAGCCCGGAACCGGCTACTGTCAGCTACACAATCAGGAGGAATCCCTGCCTGACATCGCCGAGCACTATCGTGCGGCCGGGGTGGCTTGGGTCGCAGTCGGAGACGAGAACTACGGTGAAGGATCCTCCAGGGAGCATGCGGCGATGGAGCCGAGGTACGCTGGGGGGAAGGTCATCCTGGTCCGGTCTTTTGCGAGAATCCATGAGACCAACCTCAAAAAGCAGGGTGTTCTGCCACTGACTTTCAAGGATCCGGCCAGCTATGACCTCATCGGCCGGGATGACAAGATAAATGTTCTAGGCCTTTCCTCCCTCGAACCGGGCAAGGCGGTACAGTGTCAAGTAGTTCATCCCGATGGATCCACGGACAGCTTCGAGGCAACTCACACCATGTCCGTCGAGCACATCGATTGGTTCAAATCAGGTGGCGCACTCAATGTGATCCGCAGGAGCATGGCGAGCTAAATCGGAGTGACTAAGTATTGGG
>JABEUO010000241.1 GCA_013044415.1 Acidimicrobiaceae bacterium | reverse complement strand
CTTGATGACTTCGAGGGTCTCCCCCGAAGGACTTATCCGTCTGAGAAAACCCGCCCTGGCCATCACTACCCAGATGCAACCAGCTGAGTCAACCGCCATACCATCGGGATTACCAGTTACTTCGGCGAAGTCGACCAACACCCGTCCCTCGCCTATACGCCCCTCCTCGGGGTCATAATGGTAGGCCTGTATCGTTCTCGTTGGCGTGTCGATGAAGTACATCTCCTCGCCCGATGGACTCCACCCCATGCCGTTGGATAGGGTCACGCCTGATATTGCGGCGACTAGTCCGTTGCGTCGGTCGAAACGGTATAGAGCGCAAGCGCCGGGTGTCCGATCGTAGGTCAAAGAGCCGACGTAGAGACGACCTTTTGGGTCGCATTTGGCATCGTTGAACCTATCTCCGCTCGGGCTAAGTGCCAGTTCCGAGGTATTCCCCGAGCTATCCAGCTCGACCAGCCCCTTACCTAGGGCAAGAATGAAGGTGCCGTCTTTTTTGATAATTGCACTACCAAGTGGCTCGGTAGTCTCAAAAACCACCGAATCGTGATCGTCATCGTCTAGTCGATGGAGTCGCCCTCCGTCGATGTCAACCCACCACAAGCAGTTTCGATCGCTATCCCAAAAGGGCGACTCTCCAAGAATCGCCCGTGTTGATGCGACGATTTCAATTTTCGGCGCCAAAAGAATCCTCCTTCGAACACTGGCTATTCGAACACTGGCTATTCGAACATTAACTAATAGTCGAGGCAAGCGTCACTTTGAGCCCGGCTCCAGCAAGATGGGTCACTAGTTGGCCAGGTCCCTAATCGCTAGCGTCGTATCTAGGTCGAAGAAGTGGAGCTTCGCCATGTCGAGGGAAAATTCGATCCTATCGCCCTGGTTGAGTTGGTAGGTGGGGGGAATCCTGGCTACCCCAAGCCCTGACGCCCAGGTTGAAGTGGTCTGGGAACCTTCGTTTTCGGACTCCTCCTCGCTTGCGACACCAGCGACCCTTACCCTGGTGGCGTCGAAGTTGAAATAGACCAAGATCTCCGACCCTAGCGCCTCGATTATTTCTATATCGGCCCGCAAGGTGGACCCTGGATCCGTGGCTACCGCCATCGATAGGTTTTCTGGTCTGAAACCTACCGCAATCTTGCGACCTCGATAAGGAGCCAGCGACCTCGGTGTCTTAGTGGTGTCGAGCGAAAGCGTCTGGGAACCGAGGGCGATTTCGGTCCCATCGGGGCTCAGTGAACCTTCGAAGATATTCATCGAAGGCGACCCGATGAACGAGGCCACGAATAGGTTGGCGGGACACTTGTAGAGTTGTTGTGGATGGTCACACTGCTGGAGGTCCCCGGAGTACATCACCGCAACCCTGTCGCCCATGGTCATCGCCTCCACCTGATCGTGGGTGACATAGAGGGTCGCTACGCCCAACTGGCGCTGGACCCTGGATACCTCGGCCCGCATCTTGACCCTAAGGTTGGCGTCGAGATTGGAGAGGGGTTCGTCCATTAAGAAGACCGCCGGGTCCCTCACTATCGCCCTCCCCATCGCAACCCGCTGCCGCTGTCCCCCGGAGAGTTGCCCGGGCTTCCGGTCGAGCTGATCGGTTAGGCCGAGAATCCCCGCAGCCGCTAAGACTTTGGAACGGATCTCGTCTTTGGGCATCTTCCTCAGCTTCAGGGCGAATCCTATGTTGTCCGCTACCGTCATGTGGGGGTAGAGGGCGTAGTTTTGAAAGACCATCGCTATATCCCTTTCTCGGGTAGGGACGTTGTTGACGACCTTCTCTCCGATCTTCAGGGTTCCCCCGGATATCTCCTCCAGACCGGCGACCATCCGCAGGGTAGTGGTCTTGCCGCAACCTGAAGGTCCGACGAGGACAACGAACTCACCTTCGCCGATCGTCAGGTCTAGCCCATTGACAACTGGCTGCCCGTTGGCGTATACCTTTGTTAGGCGTTCGAGGCTAACCGTAGACATATTTCCCCCTAGCGTTGCCCGTGAAGCTGGGCGGGATTAAACTCGAGCCCCAGACCACAAAGCAGATCAGAATTCTGACCACTTCCCACAAGAAATGATAACATGACCGCAAGAAGGTTTCAATCAAGTAATTGGTGAAGTAACCATTTTGATAGCCAACTGGATACCTACGATCTCGAGCCGCAGGGGCGAATACCGTAGGTGGCTACCCGATGGGGCACTTATCCTGGTCGTTTGAGGAATAGTCAGCGAGGTCGATGTGGAAGCGATTTGGATGCCGATCAGAGAAGGTGGCAACCTAACCGACAAGATCGTGACGCGTATCGAAGAGATAATCGAGCAGAGCCACCTAGAACACGGGGCGAGGCTCCCCTCAGAGCGGGATTTAGCAAAGATGCTCGGGGTATCGAGACCGGCACTTAGGGAAGCGGTCAAGACGCTAGAGGCTAGGGGACGAGTGGTGGTCCGCCACGGCCAGGGGGTATTTATAAACTCCACCGCCGACGAGGCACTGAGGTCGAGACTCGCCAACCTAGAGGTATCGATGGTCGAGCTCTATGCGATGAGGAACGTGCTAGAGGTTGCGGCTGCGGGATGGGCCGCTAGCAGCGCAAAGGACGACGAAATAGAGGAGCTCTTCAAGGCGCTCGAGGCCGAAGAGGATGCCCGGGTCGAACCGATAGATTTCGAACGCCTTGGTGTCGCCGACGCCGAGTTCCACCTGCTCATCGTGCGCATGGCGGGAAATCGTTTCTTGCTTCAGACCGTCGGGATCCTGCAAGAGATGATGGCCGAAGGGATGCAGACGACCCTTAGTGTCGAAGGGCGCCTAGAGAGGTCAAAGATGGATCACAGGACGATTTTTGAAGCCATCAAGGCTCGAGATCCAGAGGCTGCGAGGGTCGCTAGCGCATCGCACATCATCGGGGCGAGGGAGGCTGCTTTGAGCAGGATCCGCTCCCAAGCAAAGGGCTAGTCCGTCTAACTGGGTCAAAGCCTCCCCCAAGCTGTGATTCTCAAATTGTTTTGCTTGCGGCAAAACTTGACGTGAGAGATTGACAGGGGGTGAGACCACGGCTATTCTTTCTGGACAGAGGTCATACCTTTTCCGACTATCGATACCGAGGTGACAAATGAGCGACGAGCTTGCCTTCCTTGCACATCGCAAGGATGATTCGGTTGCGGTTGCTGTGAGAGACGTGGAGGCCGGACTCGGTCGCCTCGCCTTCCTCAACTCAGACGAGACCCTGACATTGGAAGCTAAGGAGGCGATCCCGCTCGGCCACAAAGTTGCCCTCGAGGATATCGCCGAGGGCTCAGACATCATTGAATATGGCGAAGTGGTCGGCCACTCTATCGCAGCTATCCAGGCGGGATCTCTAGTACACGTACACAACATCAGGAGTAACAGATGGCAAGTAAAGTCCTGACGGGATACCGTCGAGAGAACGGGACGGTCGGCATTCGCAACCACGTGATCATCCTTGCGGTGGACGACCTCTCAAATGCTGCGATCGAAGGAATAGCGGCTTTGGTCCCAGGTACCTTAGCCATCCCCCATTCCTATGGGAGGCTACAGTTCGGCGAAGACCTTGAACTGACCTTCCGCACCCTCATCGGCACCGGGACAAACCCGAACGTCGCCGCCGCAGTGGTCGTCGGTATCGAGCCGACCTGGACTGACAGGGTCGCCGATGGGATAGCCGCCGCAAAGAAGCCGGTGGCGAGGCTTTCGATCGAGAGAAATGGAGACTTGAATACCATCGCAGAGGGTGCGAGGATGGCAGCAAAGCTACTCCAGGATGCTAGTGAGATCCAGCGCAGCGTAGTGGAGCGCTCCGAGGTAATGATGTCGATCAAGTGCGGCGAGTCCGACACGACCAGCGGACTCGGCTCCTGCCCGACGACCTCACAAGCGGTCGATAGGACCGTCTTGGCCGG
>JABEUO010000051.1 GCA_013044415.1 Acidimicrobiaceae bacterium | reverse complement strand
CAGAAACTCCCTAGCCGTAAATCAGGTAGACCGAAAAAGAATTAGGTCGCTTGACCCCTCCCTTACGGAAGGGGATTGCGCTCCCGTTGGTTCAATATTCTCAGTCTCACCCATAGATGAATTGATGTTGGCGAGTTCTGATGGCGAGAATATGTCAGATGGAGATTAAAACAGCCGACAAGAAATTAAAAGTGCTTCTTGGTGCGTTTTAGAATGTTATGTGAATATGTCATGGCCTAAAGGCCGAAGCATCACCGCTGATGTGGTGGAACGGATCTGCTTCACACTCGTGAAAAAGCGTCGTTTGGATCCTGCATGAAAGCTAGCGGCTGTGAAGTAGGCAGAGGAGCAGGTGGGTCTCGTAGATTGTCCAGACTTCGATGGCGATGCTGCCTATGGAGAGATCGACTTTCTTTTAGATTCCCTCCCCGAGGTCGTTGAAGTATCCTCTCTGGCACAGCAAATCTCTTGAACCCCTCCTATGACATTATCTTCTGATACTATTTTTATCGACAAAGACATACCATCTGCCTGCTCCGAATGTGATGTGGCCGACGATGAAGCCGAAGTAGGCCACTATGGACCACAACAACTCATTAGCCAAGACCAAGTCCCGTCGGCTAGTCCTCGGTCTGCATCTAAAGAATACGAAACTCCATCCGCCAACCGCATCGGCCCCGGTTTCTCAAAAAAACGCAGCAAAGGAGAACATATTATGACCAAGGAGTTCATATGTGTGCGGGAGGTCAATCTCCCGGCCAGTCCGGATGACGTCTGGGATGCGGTCGCCACCACGGAGGGTCTCGCATCCTGGCTATTTCCGATGCCCATTTCCGCCGTTGGTGAAGGTACTTCGAGCTGGGAGCCTCCTCACCACCTGGCCATTCGCATAGAGCGGGGCGATTGGTTCAATGCACTCGAATACGTGATCGAAGGCAAAGATGGATCCTCGAAGCTCCGGTATGTCCACAACGGGATATTTGTCGACGACTGGGAGGTTCAGTACGACGCTGTTCAGCAACACACCGACTTTTATTTGCACACTCTTGGCCAGTACCTTGAATACTTCAAAGGCCAGACAGCAACCTTTGTCGGCGACGTCCCCGGGGGCATTCAGGGTCCCGCTAATTCGAGCAAAGCGGATAGTTTTGATAGGGTAAAAAAGGCTCTAGGCCTTGTCCCCGAGATGCAGGTTGGTACCAACTTGCATATCCTTCCAAATGGCTTGGACACTTTCGATGGCACCATTGATTACCTTCAACCAAACTTCGTTGGTATCAGGTCTTCATCAGCGCTGCTCCGTTTTTTCGGACGCAACGCATTCGGACAGCCCGTCGGTATGACGATCCATCAATTCGGAAAGGTTGAGGACGCCGAGGGCATCGCTTCCAAATGGAAAGAATGGCTCGACACAGTTCTGGGCTGAGTGCACTCCGAACTCTTCCATCGTAAACTTTCTAAGTCGGCTGGTGAGTTGACTCCCTTGATCGTACGTCGCAATGACCGCTCCTTACTTGACGTAATACATTCGACCTTCTTAGGATTGCCATGCGATAATACCGATCTAGCCAGCTCTAGTAGGCCTACGCATTTCTGAGCACTCCCCTTCTTTTCGCCCTATGGCCCGGCTAAGTGTCTTGAGTTTTAACCATGGATTCGAAATAAATGTGACTCGGCAGCCGCCCTCATCCCACTTTTAACTTACGTTGTCCAACTTACGTTGTCTTGGTTTGCTTGAAGTCCGGACATGAGCGGTCGGCGGACCACCATCATGACGTTTCTGGACCCCATTCGATGTAGGAACTTCTCATCAAGGAACTTCTCCCCTTGTCCGTACAAGGTGACTTGGCAGATTTCTTGATCCTCGATCCTTAATTCCGAGGTTGATACCAGCTACTAAGTCTGAATCGACCTGCAGATCGTGCCAATTGTTACTAAATTGTCCCCGGTTATTGCCATGTTTCTTCCCTGTTTGCGGACACGGATATCTCTTATTTCTAAGGACTTATCGCAATGCCAGGCGCGGCACCCCCTTATATTTGATCACCAGAGTGAGTCTTATCGATTCTCCTTCAGCTAACACAAAGCTAAGGAGAATGACCAGACGTCGCCCGGAGCGAGGTTCGGGCTGGCCTCATCGTTCCCGACCGACGTACCCGGCGGTCTCTTTCGGTCTAACTAACGGGGGGATTTACCTCTCCTCGAAATGATACTTCTTCTTGTCAGGTTATCCCTGACACTGTGAGGTAGAACCTGACAGAGACACAAGACGACACAGGGAGAAAACATGGCCGTTACCAAAGAGCACTCAATTGCATCCTGTTCATTCTGTCTGAAATCGAGTAGTGAAGTCGTGAAGTTGGTCGCCGGTCCAGGAGTCTACATTTGTGACGAGTGTGTTGTGCTAGCTAGCCAGATCATCAGCAGTCCACCATCTCTGCCATCAGGGCTAGCATCGTGGGAAGAAGATCTAGACCTCAAGGGGTTACTTGCCAGTCTTCCTAAGATAGCTGCAGCAGGTGCCCAGGCCGAAGACAACCTCGCCCGATTCGTGAAACGTGCGAGAGACCTTGGAGCAACGTGGGCGGCAATCGGATCGACTTTGGGAATGACTCGACAGTCTGCGTGGGAGCGGTTCTCTGGCGAGGACTAAAGGGAGTATCCCGTCGCTTATTCTCAGGAACGGTCGCAAATGAAAATGTCCGCACGCCGGGGACCTCTTTGTTGACTTAGATTTCCCTGGCACTTTCGAATATGATCCTCGTATCTAATTCTCAGTAAGCCTGCTTCTCCTGTTGTTGCGAGGGCACGACCTCGGCGGATCTCACCAAAGCGAATCGAGCGGGCAACGAATCATCGACGGATTAGCCGTCGCGGTACAAGGTTTTGAAAGTCGTTGGGTATGAAAAAGGAGCATAACTAGCGGTATAGGTCGTCGGTCCAGTACCGCCGCTAGCGAACTTGGCTTGCCCCCCAGCGCCACCTGTGGGCCATGTCCAGCGGCGACTTGGCGGTGGGGAGCACTTGGCCGACTCCGTACTCGAAACTCGTATATGGCACTTACCACTAGCCTAGGCGGCCGGTGAGCCATTCCTCGATTCCCTTGATGGCGAGGTTTGCCATCCCGGTCTGGAAGGAGGTGAATGCGTGAGTGGACTCGGGGTACACCCGCAGGTCGACTTCGTTGCCAGCAGCTGAGAGACGCCCAGCCATGGCCAGGCTATCTTCGAACAGGATGTCCAGCGCGCCCGCCACCAGCAGTACTGGCGGGAGGCCACGGAGGTCTCCATAGAGCGGGGAGATGTCAGGGTTGGTGCGATCCGCAACGTGGCCGGCATAGGCCTGGATGAACCACTCGTCGGCATATATCCGTCCGCTCGGCGATAGGCCACTGAGGTCAAAAGCACCGAACTGAAGGACGGCACCGGCGAATGGTTGGACCTTGCCATGGTCACGCAGGCGAAGGAGCGTCGCCAAGGCAAGGTTAGCTCCCGCTGATGCCCCGCCGATCAGCAAATATTGCGTTCCAAACAACTCCTCGGCTTGCTCGACCATCCAGAGGGCAGCCGTCTCACAGTCATCAGGAGCTGCCGGCCAGGGATATTCAGGAGCGAGGCGGTAGTCGACGCTAACCACCGTAATACCCACGGCATCGGCCAAGACGGCGTTGCGGATGTCACTTCGGGCGGCCGAGTCCATGTAGAAACCTCCTCCATGGATCTGGAGGTAAGCAGCCCAGGGCTGGCCCTGCTTGGGCGTGATGATGCGCACCGAGACTTCACGCTTATCGAAGCGGGCAATGCGCTCGACGGCACGTGGGCTGGGAGGCCTGCTACTCAATTGACTGCGCGCCCTAAGCAGGCCCTCAGGAGTGGACGGGTCGGCGTTAGGCTGATCGCCCGCCGCCTGCACGGCTACATTGAAGGCCCGGCTCTCCTCCACGTGGTTGACCGAATCGCTGTCGAACAGGCGGGTAAGTCCGAGTTCCATGGGTCACCTTCCAAGCGAGTGCCATTCCGTTGAGACACCGATGTTAGCGCCTGGTGACGGCGGACACGAAAAATCCCTACCTGTGGAGAGTTTGACCCGGTTCAGATAGACCGAAGGTCTCCCTTGGACTTGAATCGATTCAGTCGATCAAACGATCAACCCAAAGGAGACCCATTAACTATGTCGCCAGAGGAAAATGGAAACTTCTAACCCCGAGTCGTCGCCGCAGTGCAGTATGTATGTTACAGCGACGATTCGGGGTCTCAGAAAGACGAGCCTGTCGGGTTGTGGGTCAAT
>JABEUO010000240.1 GCA_013044415.1 Acidimicrobiaceae bacterium | reverse complement strand
CCCCAAATGTCCGCTCCAAGAACTCGATTAAAAATAAGCGAGGTAGGGCGTCGTTTCCTACGCTCAAAAGTATCACTGTCGGGCGATGTCGATTGGATATCCACGCTCCAGGGTACCTGCTTATTTGAGCCAAGGATAGACTCCTACAGTCCCGGCAAAGGAGATAGATGACAGAGGCTAACCACGCCGCAAAGGATCTTCTAGATCGAGTACGACGACTAAAAGAAAAGTCTCAAAAAATAGACCCCGTTGCAATTGGCGATGACCCTGGAGCGACGCCAGAGTTAATTCCCAAAGTCCCCTCCCGTGGTTTTGGAGTAGACAACGCCCATGGTGACGACATGAGCAGCAGCGAGGAAAGTAGTAAAGGCCCGAGTTCCCAAGCACTTTGGGAATTGGCCGAAATGATCAACTATAAAGCGCAAGTGCGCAAGGAGGTGTTACTTGAAAGCCAAAGTCCCAAGTTTCAGCACCCGGCCGAGAGGCTTCCAGGGAAAATCCAACAGTACCTCGATGATGAAAGCATCCAACTCTACAGCCATCAGGCTGAATCGCTAAACCTGTTTCGAGATCACAAAAACGTTGCCCTCGCCACCCAGACCGCCTCGGGCAAGAGTCTTGCTTTCAACCTACCAATTCTCGAGGTTTTGCTATCGAATCCAAGTTCGAGCGCAATCTACCTTTATCCCGCAAAAGCCTTAGCCAATGACCAGCTAAACAAGTTGAAAGAGTTCGACGAAAAATTCTCCCTAAATAGCCACCCCGCGTCTTATGACGGTGACACCCCCGCTTCTGAACGAAAAAAGATCAAAGAAAACTCCCGAGTTATAGTGACCAATCCACACGGTTTACATATCTACTTGGGCTGGAAAGACGGCTGGAGCCGCATACTGCGAAACCTCAAAGTGGTGGTAATAGACGAAGCTCACTACTACAGCGGCGACGTTGGGTCACACATGGCGATGGTGGTGAGGAGATTAAGGAGATTAGCGGCTCACTATGGTGCACACCCTCAGTTTTTCGTCGCTTCGGCGACCATTGCAAACCCAAAGGAGCATGCCGAAGCGCTCACCGGCGTTGACTTTGACCTCGTCGCCAACGACGGTGGTGGCCGACCCAAGAGATGGATTGTCTTCTGGGACACCCAATGTGATCTGGACCACTCCCCAACCTCGCAGGCCGCTGCGCTAAGTCGCCATTTGGTTAGGTATGACCGCCAATTGATCGTATTTTCCGATACTCGACACCAGGCAGAGATGATCGCTAAGTCGGCATCGGACAGGGTTCACCGGGTAGCGGCGTATCGGGCCGGTTTCTCTCCGTATGATCGGCGATCAATCGAACTCGATCTAAAGGAAGGGCGCCTCAGAGGCGTCTCCTCGACCTCAGCATTGGAGCTGGGGGTAGATATCGGCGGTGTAGACACGGTGATCCTTAACGGCATGCCCACATCGATTGCATCATTTTGGCAGAGGGCGGGCAGGGCAGGTCGCTCCGGACAGACATCAACCGTTGTCTTGATGACCGGCGCAGATCCTATTGGTAGGTTCATCCTCAACCACCCCGAAAGGCTCCTCGACCAATCGCCCGAAGAGGCCATCGTCAATCCAGCAAACCGTCCAATTCTGAGCCAACACCTGGTCTGTGCAGCTTCAGAATTGCCGCTGTGTACTAGCGACCAGGTCTACTTTGGAGAGGAGTTCAACGATGTAACCAAGGACCTCCTCACAAGAGCTGAGCTATTAAAAGACGATGAAGGGAGGTTGATATACACCCGAAAAGGCAAGCCACAGTTTGGCGTTTCTCTGTCGGGTGGCGCGGAAGCGAGCTACCGCCTTGAAGTAGAGAAGGATTCCAAGATCAAGCTCCTCGAATCACTACCAGCACAGCGAGCGATGAGAGAGGCTCACGTGGGTGCGATCTACCACCATCAAGGGGTCGCATATCGGATAAAGTCAGTGAACCACAAGGATCTAAAAATACACGCCGTTCTAGAAAAAAGTTCAAACTTCACCGTATCGGCAGCTATCAAAAGCGTCATTTTCGATCAACCTTCCTCATCCTTTTTCACTTCATCTGGCATCGAAATAGGTTGGGGACGGGCTAATGTAATCGAGGCTGTCGTAGGATTCAAGGAGTATTCTTTCAAAGGCACCGAACCGCGGCGCTATGTCGTCGACTTTCCCTCCCGCAGCTACTCCACCGAGACGTTGGCTATCGGTTTCAATGAAAACCTGGAACTAGCCATCAACGCCGAGGGTACTGATCCCTATCTGGGTGCCCACACTGCTGAGCATGCTATTTCAAAAGTCTTACCCCTGCTTTATCTTTCGGATCGCCGTGACTTTCAGTCGATGAGCCTCAAGAACCAGGGGTCGCCGATTATTGCCCTCTACGACCTCACCGAGGGAGGCTCCGGCGTCTCAAAACTCGCCTTCAACAGCCTCCTAAGGCTCTGTGACAACGCAATACAACTGATTGACTCCTGCGAGTGTTCGGCCGGGTGTCCCTTTTGCGTCTTGGATGCATCCTGTAAAAACGAAGAAATCGACAAGGAGCTCGGCCTGAGAGTCCTTCGCTACCTAAGAGATGAACTAGCTAGAAGGGGCGACTCGCCAAAGCTCCCAGCGAACGATTCGTTGATCCCTTACGGAAAGACCCAGACCGAAGACGAGCAGATTAAAAATGACTTCACAAAGCCATGGGGAGCCAGGAGCAGAGGACGGGTTTGAAGCTAGCTGAGGTGATTGTTCTCATACACCATCTAAAAAAAGGACGATGACGCGAATTTGACTGCTAGTTTACGTTTCGTGCCAAGAATACTCTCAGGAATTCAACCGTCTGGATCGGTCCACCTCGGAAACTACCTAGGTGCTCTTCGAAACTGGGTTTCTGAGCAGCATGAGGCTGACTGTTATTATTCGATAGTCGACCTACACGCCATTACAGCAGAACACGATCCTCGTACACTCAGAGACACCACCAAGGAATTGGCAACCGTGCTCTTTGCGATCGGCATAGACCCTGAGGTGTCGTGTCTATTCGTTCAGAGTCACGTGCCGGAGCATGCCCAGCTCGGATGGATAATGGAGTCGACGGTTACCTTTGGTGAGCTTTCGCGGATGACCCAGTTCAAAGATAAGGGGAAGGGGGAGGAGAAGGTCAGGGCGAGTTTGTTCACCTACCCCGCTCTTATGGCGGCAGATATTCTCCTTTATCGCGCCGATAAGGTTCCAGTGGGTGACGACCAAAGACAACATATCGAGCTAGCCCGTAATGCCGCCACGAGATTCAACAATGCATATGGTCAAGTTTTTACTATTCCCGAACCAATGATTCCAAAGGTCGGGGCTCGAGTGATGGACCTCCAGAATCCTTCAAAAAAGATGTCAAAATCGTCCTCCACCGACTCGGGGCTCATCTACCTCAGCGAAGATTCAACAAGTATCGCCAAGAAGATAAAACGGGCGGTAACTGATACCGAAAATAGGCTCGTTTACGAGCCCGACAACCCCGACAAGGCCGGAGTGACAAACCTGCTGGAGATATACTCAGCCTTCACCTCAATACATCCCCAGGAAGTAGCGGACAGCTTCACCAACTATGGCGGCCTGAAAACCGAACTAGCTGAGTTAGTCATCGAACACCTAACCGCTATCAACTTGAGGATCAAGGAAATTTCGGAAGATCCAAATGAACTCCTTCGCCTGCTACAAATTGGCGCTGCCAAGGCCAGGGAAGTAGCTTCATCTACGCTTTACGATGCAAAGAACGCAATTGGATTTCTAGCGCCGTAACCAGCAGAAACAATAGACTTCCGCTTCATGGATGAGACAAATCGACGGGCCTGCACGGAATCACAACGTCCCATCAACCACCTAGGCTCCTCGAAGAAATTCTTTTGAACAAACTTCCAAAGGAAACGACACACCTCGGGTTGAGCCAAGATTTCGGAATAAAAAGGAGGCCCTAGCTATCAGGTTAGTTGTCGACCGTGCTGGCAGACCGGCTGGTTTGGCCATGGACGCCGCTAATCGCAACGATTCCGTTCATCTAGCACCCACCTTGGATGACCGCAGCGGACTGAGGATTTCTCGCTGTGATCGAAACCGACTGGCTCGACCGTAACTATGAATCAGACGCCACACGGGAACGCCTCAAGGAGAAAAAAATGACGACTCGGTG
>JABEUO010000050.1 GCA_013044415.1 Acidimicrobiaceae bacterium | reverse complement strand
TCACTTGATTTATCACTTGATAGTAGCTAGTTGCTGTGACACCCATCGGGTGGCTAGGCCCCTATTGAGACCATAATAGCGAACATCTGTATTGTTTGGGAGTGATTAGGCCTTTACAGAACCGATTGAGGCACTTTTTCTCGTCGAATCGGCCTGAAAAAGAGGTCGAAGCAGCTTCACCTGGCTGACGAGCTGATCCAATTTGACTAGTAACGGAACGAAGACAACCCCCAGGATCGCTACCGTAGCGCCTCCGACGATAAATCCTCCGACCACATCCAAGGGGTAGTGAGCGCCGACATAAACCCTCGCGAACATGAGAAAGAGCCCAATGACAGTCGCGGCCCACGCTAGCTTCTTCTCTTTGGGAACCATCCACAAAGCGACGATAACCGCTCCTGCGACCGTTGCGTGATCGGAGGGAAAGCTAAAATCGTTCGCCCGAGGAACGAGAACCTCGACCGCCTTTAGCGTGTAGTAGGGTCTCGGTTCGGCTACCAGATGATTTATAGGTTGCGCGATCCCAACCGCCAGGATCGTCCCCGCTCCACCCCATATGACCTTCGCCATCCTCAAAGGGTTCGAGGTGAAATCGAATCTCGCCCTCCACCAAGCGAATATAAGAATTAAGCCGAGGAGGACTACTCCGCCGTAGAGGGCAAAAAAGGACATAAATCCATGGGCCCAAGCGGTATCTCTTGCAAAGTGATTGATGCTCAGATAGATGTTTTTGTTCACAGTCTGTTCCCTTTGTGTTCACTTTGATGTTAGTCGCAAACCCCTTATGAAAGCTGAGGGCGTCAGAAGCTACGACTTACCTGATAGCTAGCGAGGGCGAGCGATTGCAAGCCACAATGTGGCTGCTCCTAATCGGCCATCGAGTCACTTTGCCAATCAGGAAGGAGCCAACCCCACACCACACATATTGGTCCCCCTTATTGGCAATTCGGCCCGAAATCCACATCCAGTCGAACAAGGATCCGGCCTCAAAAGGCCAGTTGGACCGAGAGCGGAACTCTATTGCTCAAGTCCGGAGGAGAAGCTAGCATAGCCCAAGTGTTATCTAGGAAGGTGGTCGAGATGGCGGCGGTCTCGGAGAAGATTTCGGTGGATTTAGCTAGCTTCCAGTCACCCTTCGGGAAGGTTCTCTACGCATACTCCAAAGTCGGACTTTCCGCTTTAGGTTTTGGTGAGGAGTTTGAAGAACTCTCAATTCCGTCACGTTTTGAACCAAGTGGCAAGGTGACCATCAGCGAACCAATCGATACGGCCCTAACAGAATATTTCGATGGCTCCCCAAATTCACTGGACCGGGTTGATCTGGATCTCGCTGAATCCGGCTTCTACTCGAAGTGCCGAGTCGAGCTTAGACGAATACCCTTTGGACGAACCGTTACCTACGGGGGACTCGCCGCACTCGCCGGGAATCCGAGAGCCTATCGAGCGGCTGCAAGCGCCTGCTCATCGAACCCGGTTCCACTATTTATTCCTTGCCATAGGGTCATTTCGAGTGACGGCTCCATGGGCGGTTACGCATTCGGAACCGCCCTGAAGGCCTCTCTTTTAGCTTTTGAAGCTAAATCATCAGGAAACTGATATCTCCCTGGCTACGGTGGAGACCGCGACGATCCCGACCTCTGGATCATTCTTGAGCAGCTCAATCAGGTAGCTAATCTTGCTCGTCGATCCTTCGAGCCGGGAGGCTATCTCCTTGGCCACGAGTCTCATCTCCTCTACATTCCCGACGGCTATCGGTGCCAGGTCGAGCACCTGCTCGGTCTTGGAGACCTGGGCTAGGTAGAGGTCCGAAATTACCGTTGCCCTAAGCGCCTGCTCCCACCTATCCTTTGGTTGGACTCGAGCCAATATAGCGAAAAGCTCCGGAGTCCCAATGATCTCGCCGACCCTAAAGAAGGTCCAGATCATAGATTTGAGGGAGAGGCCGGGGGTCTTTTCGATCAGCATGTCGAGGGGAACTACTGCGCTCATGTAGGAGATAGCAGCAAAGAAGTTCGACATCGACTCACTTACACCCTTTGACTTGAGCTCCGCTCGGTAGTCGCTATAGCGCTCCTTGGAGGACCCCTCGAGGACCGAGCCGAGAACCTGTGACAGGCCATTTGCCAAGTCGGCGAGCCGCTGGATGTGGCTGGAGTCTTCGATTAGGGAGTGCTGAGAAGCGACCCAGCGAGTCAGTCCTTCGGCCGCATTGGAAATCAAAGTCAGGAGCTCTACCTTGACCGATTGATCTAGGGATGCCTCGGAGAATATCTCTTCCACTCGTCTTGGAGCGTCCAGAACCCTCAGTGATGATACCAGGCCATTAGCCACCGTTGGAAGGTCATACGGCGAGGAGCGGAGGACCTCAACGATTGCGGCAACCCCGGAGACGTTGATCACCAGATTAGAGATAGCGGTAGCGGTTATCTCCTTTTTGAGGGAGTGTCCCAAAAGCCTGTCGTGGAAGCGGTCCCGGAACTCGCTCGGGAAATACGCCTCGAAAAGCTCGTTTGCGTAGCCCGTTTCGGTTAGGTCAGACTCCAAGAAGTGGTGGTATAGGTGGGTTTTGGAGTAGGCCAAGAGCACCGCTAGCTCTGGGCGGGTTAGAAAACCACCATCGGCATTCCTGGCCACTAGCTCCTCTGTCGAAGGTAGAAACTCCACCGCACGATCGAGGCCGGCGCGATCCTCGAGGTAGCTGATGACGTTCCGGTAGAGTTCGGGTCTCAACTGAGCATCCTTCTCGGCGACCGACAATGCCCAATTCTGATCGACGTTGTCCTTGAGGACGAACTCCTTGATCTCTGGCTCGGAATCGAAAAGTAGCGTATCCCTCGCATCCAGATCTAGTTCGCTAGCCCTGACCATAGGGGCAAGCAATACTTTCAGGTTTACCTCATGGTCCGAAGTATCGACCCCCGCCGAGTTGTCAATTGCGTCGGTGTTGCACCTCCCGCCCATCTGGGAGTATTCAACCCTACTCTTTTGCGTCATCCCGAGGTTTCCACCCTCGCCGATCACCTTTACCCGGAGCTGATTGGCATTGATTCGAATAGCGTCATTCGCCTTATCCGACACGTCGACATCGTCTTCGGTGTGAGACTTTACGAATGTTCCCACTCCCCCGTTCCACAAGAGGTCGACCGGTGAGCAGAGGATCGCCGTGATCAGTTTGTTAGGCTCAATAGGACCCGAAGAGATGCCGAGCACGGCCGCCATCTCCTTAGACAGCTCAATTGACTTAACATTCCGGCTGAATACCCCGCCGCCCTTCGAGATCAGCGCCGAATCGTAGCTAGCCCAGCTCGAGGCGTCAAGGGAGAAGAGCCTCTGCCTCTCCTTATAAGAGGCCGAAGGGTCAGGATTTGGGTCCAAAAAGATATGTCGATGGTCAAATGCAGCCACCAGTGCAACGGACGACGACATCAAAAGTCCGTTTCCGAAAACATCGCCAGACATGTCACCAATTCCAACTACGGTGATCCGCTCGGAGTTTGGATTGATCCCTAGCCCCTCGAAGTGGTGTTCGACGGACTTCCAGGCACCCCTCGCAGTAATCCCCATCGCCTTATGGTCATAACCCCTCGATCCTCCTGAGGCAAAGGCATCCCCGAGCCAAAACCCCTTCTTGAGGGCTATCTCATTCGCAATGTCTGAGAAGGTAGCGGTCCCCTTGTCCGCCGCCACGACTAGGTAGTAGTCATCCTCGTCGTAACAGATGGAATCTTCCGGTTTGACGACCTTATCGTCGACCAAATTATCGGTGATCGATAGCAATCCCTCCATGAACTCGCTATAGGAAGCCTTAGCTCTATCGAGGAGTTCGAGACGGTCCCGGGGTGCGTGTTTTACGATAAAACCACCCTTAGCGCCAATTGGCACTATTACCGAGTTCTTCACCGACTGCGCCTTCATTAGGCCAAGTATCTCGGTCCGGTAGTCGTCCGGACGGTCAGAAAACCTTATTCCTCCTCGAGCGATTCGACCGGCCCGCAAGTGGATGGCCTCGGTGTCGATCGAATCATAAAAGGTCTCAAACTGAGGAAGTGGCTTCGGTAGGTCCCCAACCAAAGGTGGGTCTAGCTTGATTGCGATCCCGGCATTACGTTTTTGGTAATAGTTGGTCCGCAGTGTCGCCATAATCGCAGCAGATATACGTCTAACGGCTCGATCGAAGTCCAAGGATTCAATCTTGAAGAGCTCTTCGTCGAGTTTCTCTTGCGCAGCGGTGACAGCGTTGCTCCGCTCCGCATTGTTCAGCTTTGGATTGAATCTTGCGTCAAATAGGTCAAAGAGTGCCGAGCCGGCCCCCGGGCACTCTACCATTGCCCACCAGTTATTCCTGACCCCAACGGCTGGAGTCGAGAAGCGGACGTAGTGTACGTAGGTCCTTATCAATGCGACCTGCTCGGCATCGAGTTTAGTCCGCAATACAAGGGTGTTTAGGGCGTCGTCCGCGGCCTCACCCTCGAATACACTGATCAGGGCCCTCCTTAGCCTATCGACATCTTTCGGATCGGCCATCTGGCCCTCGGCGATTCCATGTTTGGCCGAAACGCCGATACTCACCAGCCAGCAGACGCTCCCCTGCAACTGGATTTCGAAGGGAACCTCGTCGATTACGACAAAGCCAAAATTCTCCAGCTTTGGAACGATCTCGGACAGGTTTGCCCACTTGCCGATCCTCAGCATCCTGAGGTTGAATTCACTACCCATCGGGTCATCGTGTGACCTCGATACCTCGATGTCGATACTCGTGGACCGCTTAAATAGAGCCTCTAGGCGCTGGATATCCTGGTAGGCACGCTTGGGGGTGAACTCATCTTGGTAGTCGGGCAGAAAGCTGCCCTTGTACTTCTCGAGGAGTAGTAGTCCGCCCTCCCTACCAGCCTCTCTGACTATAAGTTGTCTGAGTTTCTCGGACCATGGAAGGCTAAGCTGTTCGAGCCTATCTTCAAGGGACAGAAGCTCCTCTTCCGACAGCGAATTGACCCCACCCGCCACCACGAAACCGACCTGATAGCGCCTCGACTGCAGCCTGGATGACTTGAGGTGGATTCCTTTTGCCGAAAAGGCCTCTGAAATTGCGTCTGAGAGTTTGCCCTCTAGGTCAACTTCAAATCTTTCGCCGGGCAAAAAGACCCACACGTGGGCGATCCCTTCCCGAGCCCCGGGTATCTGATGCACCCGTAACCTCGGAACGTCATCGACCGCTAAAGCGGCGATACAGAGTTCCCATAGCTTCTCGGGGGAACTGCTAATCAGCTCATCGGGGCCGAAACCGGCGAGAAGCGTACGGAGTGACCGATAGGAGTATGAATTAGTAGCGAAACCCGATTGTTGGAGCACTCGCTCCAACTTGGGTCGAAGTCCCGCCGCTTCCCATGGTGACTTGCCCTGAACCTCTTCGACGAAAACCCCAAAATAGACCTTTTCGGAACCGCTGGCATCTGCAATCGAGATAGCCCGGATAGGTGCCGAGCGCAGAATGGAACTGTGCGCAGTTAGTACGCAAAGTGAAACGTGCTTGGCAGGGTTCTCTAAAAAGGAGTGCCTGTTTAACGACGCCAGCCGCACGGCCTGCTCAGGGTGCCTTATGGCGCTGCCTTGCAACTCCTGCACCTCGCCCTTGGCATTTAGGAAGTAGGCCCCTGTGACCCTGAAAGATCCTAGGCCGTAGTCTTCAAGGACGTTCGCCGGGGTAGAAAGCGAAGAGACTTCGGCGAGTTCGTCTTTGAGCTCAGCGTCCATCTTCAAGCGATCCGC
>JABEUO010000239.1 GCA_013044415.1 Acidimicrobiaceae bacterium | reverse complement strand
GGGAGTCTTTTGGGAGTGAACTTGCCCTCTTGTTCCCAGCGCCGTACCGTACTTGGACTACGCCCAATCCGTTTTGCGAACTCTCCAGTGCTGTATGTACTAGCCATTACAGTTAAGTATAGTGAATACTGGATAGCAAAGTGTCAACTGTTGTTTGCTCCTAGGCGTTTAATTCCCCCTCAGGCGGTCATGCTAGCCAGCAATTTTCCGAGACACGCGCCATTGGTCCGCTGGGTGGTAGGTTCTAAAAGGACGACTCCATCCACTCCCATCGAGTATGCAACGAATATACAAAGTCCCAGATAGGGCTCGCTCCGGAATTACCAGAGTGGTTTGAATGTTTTTAAACCTCGTGCGCACCTTGCCGAAAACTCAGACCTTTGAATCAAAATTAGGCGTAAGGATCTCATACGACCTATGGGAAGGGACCCAAAGAGGTCTGATACTCGTTCATGGTCTAGCCTCCAATGCCAAGCTCTTTTGGCCACTAGCTGAGGAGTTGAGTGAGTTAGGATACAGAGTCGCAGCGCTCGACCAGCGGGGTCATGGGCGATCGGATAAGCCGGATTCGGGCTATGGCTTCGATGAGGTCTGCTCTGACCTCTTTGATTTGGCAGAATACCTCTCCTCTACGATCGAAGGCTGGTCCAACCCAGTGCTAGTGGGTCAATCATGGGGGGCCTCGGTGGTCCTCGAGGAAGCTAGGCGATCCAGTGACAGTTATTCGGGTGTCGTGCTGATCGACGGAGGGGTAGTCCCAATGTTCAAACACATCGCCACTTGGGAGGAGTGCCGGGAGAGGTTAGCCCCGCCGGACCTAATTGGACTCCCCTATGTGACATTTGAGGGATTCGTGCGATCAAGGCATCCAGATTGGTCCGAAGACGCTATCGAGGGGACCTTGGCCAACATGGAGCTTCTTCCCGATGGGACAATTAGGCCCCACTTGAGCCGTTCGAACCACATGGAGATCCTTAAAGGACTCTGGAGTTACGATCCAATCGAGGCATTCAGTTTGATGCCGCTCGGGTCGCTACTGTTGCTCGCTTGGTCTCAGGACGAAATGACCGATGCCAAGGAGTATTGGGCCAAGGAGATATCGACGATAAAGCCCGACGTCAAGACAAAGTGGTTCAAAGGCGCAGATCACGACCTGCACGCTCAGCATCCAAAAGAGGTGGCGACGATTATCGACCAGGAGATAAAAGATGGGGTGCTCAGGTGAGCCAGAGCGCAAATAAGACCAGGGGCAAGCTCGTGATCATGGGTTCGGGCGAGACCGCACCGACGATGGTCAAGGTGCACAGGGAACTACTTGGGGGGCTAGCGAGCGGAGAGATTACCGCCTCACTCTTGGACACTCCATTTGGATTCCAGGAAAATGCCGACGAGATCACCGCAAAGGCGCTCGAGTACTTTCTGACCTCGATGTCAAAGAGATTCACTGTCGCCTCCCTTAGGAGGGCGTCAGACGCTACTTCGGTACAGATCGAGGCCTTCAAAGCTCAGCTCGCCGCTTCAGACTACATATTCGCTGGTCCTGGTAGCCCGAGTTACGCATTGAGAAACTGGTCAGGCATCGGCGTGAACAAGATCCTTAGAGATCGTATCCAAAACGGGGCGACCGTCGTTTTTTCCTCGGCGGCCGCACTTACGTTAGGTAGTTTCACATTGCCGGTTTACGAAGTGTATAAAGTCGGCGAGGACCCCTTTTGGCTCGAGGGGCTCGGCGTCGTGAGCCTAGTACTCGGCAAGAAGGTGGCGGTAATTCCTCACTACAACAATAAAGAGGGTACGAACCACGACACCCGATTCTGCTACATGGGCAAAAAGAGGCTCGACGTCTTAGAAGAGTCACTTCCCCGAGATAGCTATGTCCTAGGCGTTGACGAACATAGTGGCGTAATATTCGACCTGGAGACACAGCTCGCCAAGGTGGTCGGAATCGGCGTGGTAACGATAAGGCACCAGGGTCAAGAACAGATCTTTCCTTCAGGTTCTGAAATACCTATTGAGGAGCTATTTACCTCTGCTATAACCAAGTCCACCTCGGAAATTGTTACAAAGGGCGAAAAGACGCCTAAGGCTGACGACCTAGCGACCATTGGCGCCAACGTCGATCCCCTCGGTAGTGCAATCGACGACCTAAGCAAACGATTCGACGAAGCACTCTTGAACAGAGACGCAAAAGGGATAGCCGAAATTGCATTAGACACCGAGGCCGAGATACACGCTTGGAGTTCAGACACCCTGCAGAGCGACTCACTAGAGAGGGCGAGGGACCTACTCAGAAGGATCATCCACTCACTAAGTGAAGCCGCCACAGTTGGTATGGTCCCCCGGTCGCAGATAATTGACCCCTATATCCAGGTCTTAATCAAGTTGCGATCTACGCTCAGGAGCGAGAAAAACTACAACCTTTCGGACCTGATTCGTGATCAACTCACTTCACTCGGAGTTGAACTTCGAGACGACCTAAACGGTACCACCTGGATCGAGGGTGAAACAGGTCGAACACTTCGATAATCGAAGGTCGGGAAATCAAAGCGAACTCGACTAGAGTGATCTAGTTCGATTAGGGCCCCCATCGTCTAGCGGCCTAGGACACCGCCCTTTCACGGCGGCGACACGGGTTCAAATCCCGTTGGGGGTGCTCTTTCTGACCTCATACACCTCAGGTCAAGCCGAAGATTCTGCGTCTGCTCCTTCGCATCCCTGACGATAGTTACCCGGAACAAACCGCCAGCCTCAAAAAATCTGGTCGCCCTGCCAACCGCGCCGAAATCAAAGTGCTGCCACCCGGAACGGGCCCTTAGGGCAATGTCACAAAACTCACAAAGGCCGACTCATTGTGGCATACAATGCAACTATGAAGCAATCGTATAAGTCATGGACTATATACAGCATTGGAATATTTATCGCCTGGGCGGCGATCTTTCTAATCCGATTGAAGACTAAGAGTAACCCAAATCTAAAAGATCTGTCTCTGCTCTTCTATGGATACTTTCTAGGATGGCTCTCTGCGACGATAAAATTCGTGCTGGTTAGCAATAATATCTATGGGCCGTTGTCCGGCAAGCGACACAGATAAACACAACCGCTCGGTTCGCCGGGTCGGTTCCCCGTTTATGTGTTGGTTTCCGATTCTTCGGAAACCCTCGTCGTTCGGGCCCAAGTGGCGGGTTCGAAAGTTCCCAATTTCTTCCACCCCATTGAGTCCAAAGCGGCATTGGTGGCAGGAGTCGCAAATCGCTCCACTACACTGAATTCTCCTGGAACTTCCAGATTAGGACCTGTGGTGCAGCTTGGAGTGCACGCCGGCCTGTCAAGCCGGAGGCCGCGGGTTCAAATCCCGTCAGGTCCGCCACCTAAGGTGACTTAGGAGTTGGTCGAGTAGCTCAGCTGGTAGAGCGCACGCCTGAAAAGCGTGAGGTCACCGGATCGACACCGGTCTCGACCACTTTGTCATTCGGGTTAGCATCGCCCTTATGTGGGCATCCCCAAGCGGGTGACCGCTTGAGCTACCATAGGGCCGCTAGAGTCGGCCCGTAAGTCTAGGTAGCCAGACCGAATTGGCCTCATCAAAAGGCCAGAAGCTCCGAGACCGACTTTACAATCTTGTCCGTTGTAATCGAGGCCTCTGCCTCGAGGTTTTTTGAAAACCCAATGGCGGGCAGGTCCGGCATGGCTAGCCTCATGACCGGGGCATCTAGGCCCCAGAAGGCCTCTTCTGCGATAATCGCCGCTACTTCGGCACCGACACCGAAGGAGATGTTATCTTCGTGGACTATCAATACTTTGGCCGTCCTCATCGTCGAGTCGACTATCGCCGCTTTGTCCAGCGGTGATATCGTCCTTAAATCAAGTACCTCGATGCTTGCACCAAGGTCTTCCTGCACTCTATCCGCTGCGAGGATGGCATATTGTGCCATCAGACCATAGGTGATAATGGTGGCATCCTTGCCAGGTCGAGATATTCTTGCCTTGCCGATCGGTACTCGGTGCTGATTGCCCCTGGGAAGTAGTCCTTTGACAATACGATAAGCCTTCTTGTGTTCCAGAAAAAGAACGGGTGAAGGGTCCTCGACGGCGCTTCGCAACAATCC
>JABEUO010000049.1 GCA_013044415.1 Acidimicrobiaceae bacterium | reverse complement strand
TCCGCCTCGGTGGCTATCTCCTCTGCGGATGCGATCCTCATTATCTCGGGCTCTTCGTCGTCTTCTACTCGAGATTCGAGTTCGGCGACGTAGGCCTGGGCATCCTCATCAGAAGCTATTACTTTGTCGATCTGTATCTGATAGTCACGGGTTGCGGACTCAAGATCGCTCAGGTCTAAGTCCAGATCTAGTAGAAGCTGGAGCTTCTTGACAATGGCTAATGCACCCTTGGGGGAGGGAGTCTGTGCGACATAGTGAGGGATATTTGCCCAGAGGGAGGTAGAGACCATCCCTTGTTGCTGAGACATCGCCTGCAGCACCCCGACAATCCCAGTAGGACCCTGATACCTAGACGGAGTCAACCCGGTCTTGATGGTGATTTGTGGATCCGACGAGGAGCCAATAACCCTGATCGGCCTGGAGTGCGCTACATCTGAAAGTAGCGCCCCCATCGATACCACCCGAGTCGCCCCGAGTTCGTGTGAGGCCTCAAGGACGGTGTTGGCAAATCGCCGCCACTTCAGCTGTGGTTCAAACCCCTTGAGGAGGATGAAGTCGCACTGCCCCGGGGGGGTTTCCGCTACGTAAAGCCTCACGTCGGGCCAGACTAAGCGTCTTGCACCCTTTGAGTCCATGGTGACCTGGGGTCGCACGACGGTGAAGTCGAAGAACTCATCCGCCGATATGGTAGCTATTAGCCGTGCACCTAGCTTTTTCCGCAGGTAGTCGAGGGCCATGGAGGCAGATTCGGCGGCGTCGCTCCAACCCTGAAAGGCGAGCAGCAACACCGGATCTTCAAGCTCTTTCCTGATTCTTCTCTGCCACCTAATATCCGCCATTGATCTATAGGCTACTGTCCGCGACGAATTTTTTGACCATAGCCCATTCTCATGGAACTTTCAAAGGTAGTGCTAGACCCGCCTTTTTGAAGCGATTCAGGTGATAGATATCGAGGTCAGGGGTCACCTGTCGGATAAATAGTACAGATTTAAACTAATTTAGCGCAAATCAGCTCCCGGCTTGCTGAGCAGGCTAACAGGGGACCATTGCCGCTGCACCAAGGCTGCTAGCCAGCCTCAGCATCTGCGGACGGTCATTCAAGGAGCGTTCATCTCTCCTTCAGGTGAACTTGAATCAAAAAACTTTAGGCGCAGTAAAAAAACTTTAGGCGCAGTAGAAGAGCTGCCTGTGCCCGAGGCGGATATCGGCCATTGAGCCGACCTGAAACCATCAACAACCTTGGTAGTTGGTGAAGGCGCAGATGCCAGTCGGTAAAACCACAATAAGCGACGAGAGCCTAGCGGTGAGTCCGCTCCAAGCAGATAAGAGCTCCTCGGCAGGTTTGGTCGAAGGGTGGCTCAAACAACGCGGGCGTTTAGAACGACTACGATTTTGGCGAACGTGCAGATTGGATTGGCGCCCTTGCTGGCATCGGTCGATTCACCTGCTGGGATGGGCGTGTTTTTTTCACAAAACTGGGAGTTTTGACGGTGAGTTACTTCGGACCCGGAATTGGTGCTCTGTCGAAAGGATAGACAATTGGATCGAGACATTCGAATAGAGATAGCGAGCGAAGCAACGGTGGAGCTGACCGACTCGATGTCCGCCCTACTTGGGCAACTCTCCTCTTCAAAGGTTGATTTTGATAGAAATGTCCTCGCCGAGATGATCGAGTGCGAATCCACCGACGTCTTTATTGCCACCCAAGGCAATGATGTAGTTGGCACTCTTACCCTACTTGTGGGTAGGATACCTACTGGAACAAGATGCTTCATCGAAGATGTGGTAGTAGATTCGAAAGCGAGGGGATCCGGACTAGGTGAAGCCCTTGTCAGGGCGGCGCTGGATCGTGCAAAGGAGCGCGGTGCAAAGACGGTTGATTTAACTTCACGCCCCGACAGAGAAGCAGCCAATAGGTTGTACCTTCGGTGCGGGTTTGCTTTGAGGGATACGAACGTCTATAGGTACCAGTTGAGTGATCTCGCCGACCGCCATGTAGTGTGACCGCCATGTAGTGTGAATTGTCAAAGGCGACAAAAACGTCAAAGGCGACAAAAACGTCAAAGGCGACAAAAACGTCAAAGGCGACAAAAACAGAGTCAGAATATTAATGGACCCCAGTTCGTCTGGAGGGGCAGAGTCATCGGGGGTTGATCTGTGCCCGTAGCACGCTGAGAGTTAGGAAGGCAAAAGAAGTGGCCGACAGCATAACGGTAACGGATAATCGGACCGGAAAGTCCGTAGAGATCCCGCTAGAAAATGGGGTGGTTTCCTCCGCCCAGTGGCAGAAACTACTGCCAGGGGTCTGGTTCTTAGATCCAGGTTTGACTACAACGGCCATGACCGAGAGTTCTATAACCTACCTCGATGGCGATGCAGGGATACTGAGGTATCGGGGCTATCCGATTGAGCAGCTGGCGGAGGACTCGACATATCTGGAGGTCGCATACCTCCTTTTGAACGGGGAACTCCCCACTTTAGCCCAGTACAACACCTGGACAAAAGAGGTAACCCACCACACCTTTATCCACGAGAACGTCAGGAAGCGCTTCTTGGACGGCTTCCACTACGATGCCCATCCGATGGGTATCTTGGTATCGGCGGTCGCCGCCCTCTCCACCTTCTACCTTGACGCCAAGGACATCTTTGACCCCGCAGCTCGCAAGAATCAGGAAGTGCGCCTCATCGCCAAGATGCCGACTCTCGCGGCAGCTGCCTATCGGTTCTCTGTCGGGATGCCCTTTGTCTACCCAGACAACGAGCTGACCTTCCCGGCTAACTTCCTCTCGATGATGTGGAAGATCGCAGAACCACACTATCAACCGCACCCGACATTAGTCAGGGCGATGGACATCCTCTTTATCCTCCATGCGGACCACGAGCAGAACTGCTCGACAACGGCGATGAGGGTCGTCGGTTCTGCCCATGCCGACCCCTACTCCTCAACCGCAGCGGCTTGTGCGGCGCTCTATGGACCTCGGCACGGCGGCGCAAATGAGGCCGTGGTTCGGATGCTCACCGAGATCGGCTCCATGGATAACGTGCCGGCCTTCATCGATGGTGTAAAGGCAGGCAACGGCAAGCTTCAGGGCTTTGGCCATAGGGTGTACAAGAACTACGATCCAAGGGCACGGATAATCAAGAAGGTAGCCTACGACGTATTCGAGGTGACCGGGAAGAACCCACTTTTGGATATCGCACTCAAGCTCGAAGAGGTAGCCCTTTCTGACGAGTACTTCATCTCTCGCAAGCTATATCCAAACGTCGACTTCTATTCGGGCCTTATCTATCAGGCGATGGGCTTCCCCGTCGACATGTTCCCGGTACTCTTTGCAATTCCGAGGACCGCTGGGTGGTTGGCCCACTGGAATGAGATGCTAGATCAGGATTCGAAGATTATTAGGCCACGCCAGGCCTATACCGGAGTTCCGGAGCGCAAATATCTTCACATCGATCAGCGCTAAGTGAAAAGTGAATAGAAAAGGGGCGGCTTATAGACCGCCCCTTTTTTGCTTAACCGCCAGTTCGCATGGACTCTCAAGCGCTCCTTAGTCCTCATTCCTTGGGGACGCGCAGCAGGCCCTCCTGGACGACCGAAACGGCTAGCCTTCGGTCGTGGGTATAGATCTTCCCCCGTGCCATTGCTAAGCCTCCGAAGGCGCTAGGCGATCCCTGGGAGTATAGGAACCACTCGTCGGCCCTGAATTTGCGGTGGAACCACATTGCGTGGTCCAAAGAGGCCACCATGAGCCCGGGTTGATTCCAGCCGATCCGGTGGGGGAGCATGGTGGAATCCAATATCGTCATATCCGAGGCGTAGGCTACCACCGCACAGTGCAGCAGGGGATCGTTGGGCAGTTTGCCGTCGGCTCTCATCCAAACCCTACTCTTGGGCTCGCGAGCCCCCATCTCCTTGGCCATATTCGGAGGGTCGACGTAGCGCATGTCGATCGCCCTCGGCTTCTCATACCAGTCACCCATGGAGTGTGCCCAGGGGGCCATTCGCTCCATGAAGGTCGGAAGGCCTTCGGCGGGGGGAACTTCGGGCATCGGGGCCTGGTGCGAGACCCCTTCCTCCTCGATGTGAAAAGAGGCCGAGAGGTTGAAGATCGGTATGTCGTGCTGCTTCGCGACGACACGACGGGTAGTAAAGCTCTTCCCGTCACGTATCCTGTCGACCTCGAAGGTGATCGGGACCTTTGGGTCACCGGGCCTTAGGAAGTAGGCGTGCAAGGAGTGCACCTGTTTTGCGACCTCGACGGTCCTTCCGGCTGCTATTAGGGCCTGTCCGGCGACTTGGCCCCCAAAGACCCTCTTCCTCTTTTCATCAGGCGAGAAACCCCTAAAGACGTCGTTGTCGAGCTTCTCGAGGTCCAGTAGCTTCACTAGGTCATCTAATGCTTGGCTCACACTTCTATCTTTACAGATTCCAAGACACTACTTGTCGTATTATTTGGAACTCTTTAGGAATCTGGTTAGGCTGTATATTCGTGAATTTAACCATGCAAGATCAGCAGGACAAAAAAAGCTCGGGCCTCTTAGGCTCCCTCAAAAAGCTGAAGTCACTTGCTTTTCAGCCAAAAACCATAAAGTACACCGCGGTTTCGGCGGTTTCGGTCGTGATTACCCCGGGCCTACTCTTCCTCTTTTACGGAGTTTTGCGGAAGTGGTCCGCTACGACTTCCAATATCATGGCGACCGCTATTGCCGCTGTCCCCTCCTACTACCTCAATAGGGCGTGGGCGTGGGGTAAGACGGGGAAGTCCCACTTTATGAAGGAAGTCGTTCCCTTTTGGGCCCTCGCATTCTTGGGCCTAGCACTGTCGGTTATAGCCGTCGGTTACGCCCACCATTTGGCCGTGGCTATGAACCTTTCACACATGGGTGACGTGGTATTTGTTAATTTGGCGTCGTTGGCCGCATTTGGGATCTTATGGGTTGGGAAGTTTTTTATCTTCAATAGGGTCTTGTTCGTACAGCCATAACGTGTAGTCGAGGAGCCCATTGATGAACTTATACAAACACGCCCTTGGCAGAGTCGTGCCAATCGACACAAAGGCAGTAACGAGTGCTTTGGAGAGGCAACTCACCCTTACCAAGCCCCCAGGGTCTTTGGGGGACCTCGAGGAGGTCGCAAACCGACTCTGCGGGATAAGTGCAAAGTGTCCAGCTCCGATCCCCGACAACCCCCATATCTGTGTTTTCGCGGGTGACCACGGTGTTCACCAAGAGAAGGTGACCCCATGGCCACAGGAGGTCACTGCGCAGATGGTGGCTAACTTCCTAGCCGGTGGGGCGGCGGTGAATGTGATCGCAAGACAGGTCGGTGCGCGGGTGAGCGTCGTCGACGTCGGGGTGAAGGCAGAGTTGGATCCTGCCCCAGGACTCATCATCTCCAAGGTGAAGGCGGGAACGAGAAACCTCAAGGTTGAGTCGGCGATGTCGAACTTCGAAGCGAGAGAGAGTCTCGACCGAGGGGTAGAAGTGGCCGAGACCCTCCACGAAGCGGGTTACAACCTCTTTGTAACCGGCGACATGGGCATCGCCAACACCACCCCATCGGCTGCGATTATCTCTTATCTCTCGGGGATCGACCCCGAGGTCGTAACGGGCAGGGGGACTGGAGTCGACGACGCTACGTTGGCGATCAAGATCCAGGTGATAAGGGACGCTATATCAAGGGTTAACGCTCTCGGCAACCTCAAAGATAATCCGATCGAGCTCCTGGCCCAACTTGGCGGGCTAGAGATCGGGGCTATCTGTGGGTTCATAATCAGTGCTGCTTCGCTAAAGGTGCCAGTGATAGTGGACGGGGTGATCTCTTTGGCCGGGGCTCTCTTGGCGGATGCGATTTCCCCGACTGTTAGCCAGTACGTCTTTGCCGGCCACCTTTCTGTAGAACCAGGGGCCAAGATCGCCCTCGACATGCTTCAAAAGAAGCCCCTTTTGTCCCTTGACATGCGCTTGGGTGAGGGCTCTGGTGGGGCTCTGGCGATACCGATCCTCCAGAGCGCAGCTCGACTCTTGGCAGAGATGGCGAGTTTTGAAGAGGCCGGGGTAAAAGAGGCCTAGGCGAGAGGCCCGAAACCTTGGATCCGGCCTGATCTACCCTTGTTGGGCCGGCTGAATCTCCGCGGCGGCTTTCCTGCCACTACCCAAAGACGACGGGACACCAGAGCCGGAGAGGTATGAACCGGCGAGGGTGATATTCCGCAGTCCAGCGTTGGAGATCTCCAGCCGTATCGCTTCGATCAACTTGTTGTGATGCGGTCTGAACTGGGCGAGGGCGTTTTCCCAACGAAATACCTTGGCGTGGCCTAATTCGCCGGAATCGCCCAAGGAGAGTATCGAGTCGGCCTCGTTTGCTACTAGGTCGATGAGGTCTGAATCGTCGATTTCGAGGTGTCGGTAGTCGCCGAATCTGCCGACCGAAGCCCTAATGAGTAGTTCGTCAGGAGCCGCCCAGCTCGGCCACTTAGACGAAGAGATCGAAATTGCGGTGGTTAGAAATCCCTGACCCTTGGGTATCAAGACCCCGGAAATTTTGTCATCGAGGTGGTAGTCGGCACCTTTGAGCCCCAAGGAGCATATCGCCACCGACGAGTAACGGATCTGGGATAGCTTCGCCGCAGCCTCCTTTGCGATCGGCCTGAGAAGGTCGGCGGAGTGGTAGGCGGGGGCCGCAAGGACCAGACCATCGGCTTGGATCGACTCCATCGTTCCCGCTCTCTCGAAACTGACCAGCCAGCCGTCTTTTTTTGGCTCGATCCCCACCACGGTGGCACCGATGACAATTTCGGCTCCATTGGATCTAACCGCCTCGGCGGTCGCATCGACTAGCTGCCCAAGACCCCCAGGCAGGCTTGCAAAGATCGGGGCCGGCTTCTGCTTGGGTACTTCGTCGCCACGGCGATGGTTGCCCTTGGGTGGCAGCTTGGGCCCTGCGGTCAAGGGTGCTACCAGCTGTGGGGCCATGATCGATATCGACGATCCAAAGACCGAACCTGCGTTGATCCCACCGATAAGGGGATCCACCACGCCTTGTGTGAAGCCCCTTCCGAGCCTTCTCTGGCAGAGCAATCCCAACGAATCGGTATTTGGGTCACCCCGGAGGCCGAGGAGTATCCCAGCGGAGGCGCGAAGCCTAGCAGGCAATGAAATCGAGTGGGTGTGGAGGGGAACCCTTGGGTCCGTAGGGACGCCCATCGCTAGTTCCCTTGGCATCTGTTGGAGGTGACCATTGGAGTAGAGCAGGGCCGAACCCGCAGCTGGTGCGGTGAGTTCCCCGGCTAGCCCGAGCTCTTCGGCGAGCTTCATGCCGTGGGGGTTTCGCCTCAAAAAGGCGTCCGCACCGGCCTCGATTATCCTCCCGTCGTGCTTTTGGGTCAAGATCTTCCCGCCGAGCCGCTCCTCCGATTCGAAGAGCACGACCTCGTTTTTTGGATTCAGCGATAGTTCGTAGGCCGCCCCTAGTCCTGCGATTCCCCCGCCGACCACTACTACCTTCATTTTTGCGATCCTCGTCGTTCTTCTTGGTGGGAAGAGATTATTCCGTTCCCTTTTTCGTGGACGAATTCGACCAGCCTCTTGAGTATTTCGGGATCCGTCGAAGGCAGCACACCGTGGCCAAGGTTGAAAATATACCCCGGCGCCCGGCTGGCGCTTTTCAGTACCATTTCGGCCTCCCGTTTGACGTCCTCGAACGGGAGGAGGCAGGCTGTCGGGTCGAGATTTCCCTGGATAGCGAGGCGGCCTCCGGTAGCCTCCACCACCTGGTCGATCTCAACCCTCCAGTCGAGGCCGAGTACGTCGGCGCCCGAGTCCGCCATGAGCGGGATCAACGAGGAGGTCCCCACCCCAAAATGGATCGTCGGAACCTGATACGGAGCCAACGCTTCGAAGACCGACTTGGAATAGTCCAGTACGTACCTTTGATAGTGCCTTGGCGCCAACGCCCCCGCCCAGGAGTCGAATAGTTGAATCGCGTCGGCCCCCGCTTCGACCTGGGCTTTGAGGAATGCGATCGAAAGGTCCGTTAGAAGCTGCATCAGCGTGTGCCATGTGAGCGGATCACCGAGCATCAAAGCCTTGGTCGCCTCGAAGTTCTTTGATGGACCCCCCTCGATCAAGTAGCTGGCGACGGTGAAGGGGGCGCCGGCGAATCCGAGGAGGGGGACCGATAGCTCGCCTTTGAGTATCCTGATCGTCTCTAGCACATACGGTACGTCCAGCTCGTCGATGCGGATCCGATCGAGATCCCTCTTGGTCCTGATCGGTTCGGCTACATAGGGTCCCTTTCCGGAGAGGATCTCGATAGGGAATCCGATCCCTTTGAGCGGAACCATTATGTCGGAGTAGAGTACCGCTGCGTCAACACCATACCGCTTCACCGGCTGAAGGGTAATTTCCGCCGCCAGTTCGGGAATTTCAACCGCATCGAGTATCGATCCGGTGCCCCTGATAGCCCGGTACTCGGGCAGGGCCCTTCCGGCTTGGCGCATGAACCACACCGGGACGATCGGAGTACCCTTTTTTGCCGCTTGTAGCAGCAATGGAGAGCTTTTCTCGGCGTCCGTGTCTGTCTTGGGTAAATGGAAAGTCATAGTTTCGTCGATTTGAGCCTAAACTCTTTTGGTCAGTTATACACGGTTTTGTTCAGTGAGGTTGTGTGAGCCATTTAGAGTTCGATGCCGAAGCCAGCTTCATCAAAGCCGCCTACGAGCGCCTTGAGGAGACAAAAACCCAGGCCAGAACGATGATGGAGGACGTCTTAGATATCGGCAAAGGCGGGACCCACCAGGCTAGGACCGAACGGGACATGGTCGTTCGTAGCGCCCTGTCGAGGCTAGAACAGCTCGAGATAGGCGATCAGGCTCTCTGCTTTGGAAGAATCGATCTCGTGGGTGACGAAGTCTCAAATGAGGGGCTTTCCTTCCACCTTGGGCGGGTCTCGGTGGCCTCGAGGGACCAGGAACCGATGATCATCGACTGGAGGGCTCCGGTAGCGGAACCCTTCTACCGGGCGACCGGCAAGGATCCGATGGGGGTAGTTAGAAGACGACACTTCGAGTGCCGTGGGTCTGAGCTACTCGGCATAGAGGATGAGTACCTAGGAGCCGGCAACTCGGCCGACGAGGCCTATCCGGCCGAAGGAGAGTCGGACGAGCCGGTTGAGATATCTGGGGCCGGGGCGCTGTTTGCTGCGATTAGGCGGCCACGAACCCCACAGATGCGCGACATCGTCGCTACCATACAGGGTGAACAGGATCGGATAATCCGATATCCGATGGCCGGAATGCTCGTCGTACAGGGCGGACCCGGGACCGGCAAGACGGCGGTAGCCCTGCACAGGGCCGCCTACCTGTTATACACCCACAAGTGGCGCTTTGAGGCGCAGAGGATTTTGGTTGTCGGACCCTCCTCCTCCTTTTTGAAATATATCGAAAGGGTCCTGCCGTCCCTCGGAGAAACCGGGGTCGAGCTGGCAACCCTCGACTCAATAGCGGGCTTTGGACCACCGAAGAGAGTTGACCCTCCCGAAGTGGCTGCGATCAAGGGCGGCATAAGGATGGCCCGAGTGATCGCCAAGGGGGTCAGGGACCGTCAGAGGCCCCTTCACCGCAACTACGAAGTACCATTTGGCGCAAAGTATCTGGTTATCTCGCCCGAACTCTCAAGAGACGCCCTCGTTCAGGCGAGGAAGAAGCGCCAAGGGCACAACGCCAAGAGGCGGACCGTCGAACTCTTTTTGGCGAGGTCCCTAGCAAAGAGTTACCTGAGTGACGGCCCCTTTGTTAGGGAACCCGAAGCCGACGAAAACATCGTTTCGATCTCCTTCCACTCCGAGAAGTTAGCTGCGACCCAGCTTCCAGGTGAAGAGGATCCGGAACTGATCGCCGAAGTGATGGGTTCGATCCGAAGGTCGAGGGCCTTTCAGCTCGTCGTCGAGAGGATCTGGCCCAAGCTCACCCCGACCCAGTTCCTGGGAGACCTATACAGCCACGAAGCACTCTTCTACCTTGCGAGCAATGGGAGCCTCACCAGGCCCGAGGCGGAGGCGGTCTTTGTAGCCTCAAAGAGGCCACCCAATGAACCAGATCCGCATTGGTCTAAGGAGGACCTAGCGCTACTCGACGAAGCGAGCAGCCTACTTGGCCCGACCGAAAAGGGAGAAGAGGAACCCGAGAGCTTTGCCCACATGGTGATCGACGAAGCCCAGGACCTCTCGGCGATGCAGGCGAGGATGCTCAGGAGGCGTTGTCTGTCCGGTTCTATGACCGTGCTAGGGGATCTAGCCCAGGCGATCGGACCCTCCATTAGGAGCTGGGAGGATATCGTCGGGCACCTCAATGGGAATAAGCCATTTAAGTCCTTTGAGCTAAGCGTGAACTACAGGACCCCCAAGGAGGTGATGGAGCCGGCCTCTTTGGTATTAGCCAAGTACGCCCCAGACCTTCCTTCACTCAAGACCCTTAGGGCGAGTGGGTATCCCGTCGAGTCGACGATGGTCTCCCGTAGCGAACTAGTCGAAGCCGCCGGGGCGATAGCCCTGAGCGAAGTTGGCCGGGTCGAACCCGGCACGGTCGGAATTATCGCACCAAGTTCATTCAAATCAGTTATTTCCCGTCACATCGAGTCCCTCGGAGCGGCCGCTACCGGGGTGTCGGTTCACGATCCCGAATCGGTGAAAGGCCTCGAATTCGACTCGGTGGTGGTCGTTCAACCCATGGAACTCCTAAAGGATCCTGAGAGATGTCTGAGGGCACTATTCGTAGCAATGACGAGAACTACCCAGCGCTTGCACCTACTCAGCAGTGCTGAATTACCAAAATGGCTGGTTTTGGAAGAATCTTAATTGGTAGTTATTTTAAATTTTGGTCTAATCTGGCGCTAATTGATGCAAGTTTTGGACTAGACAGGAACTCATGACACAAGCAGTTGCCCAAAGCGTGGCAAAGCCAAAGGAGCCTTTGCGCTTTAACAAGCCGTCGATGCTGGGTGTTGGCACTATGGTATGGCTCGGTTCGGAACTGATGTTCTTCTCGGGCCTCTTCGCCGCCTACTTTACGATCCGCGCCAACAGGACCGGTTCTTGGCCACCTCCGGGTATCAAACTAGACGTACTACAGACCGGAATTTTTACAATAATTCTAGTTTTGTCGAGCTTCACGATGCAAAAAGCGGTCTTTGAAGCCGAGCACTATAGGAAGAAGTCCGCGAGGGCGTGGATAGTAGTGACCATGGTCATGGGTACTGCGTTCTTGGGAAACCAGGCGATCGAGTGGAGCCGGGTCACCTTCTCGCAGTCGACCAACGCGTACGGTTCGATGTTTTTCATTATGACGGGATTACACGGACTCCACGTCTTGTTGGGTGTTGTGGCGATGGCCTTTTTGATGCTCAGGCTCGCGGGGAAAAAGACCGATCCGGGCGAATTAGCTGCACTCCAGTCGGTCAGCTACTACTGGCACTTCGTCGATGTCGTATGGATAGCACTCTATGGAGTGCTCTTCCTATTGCACTAGGAGCTAATTGAAAGTGAAATTCAGCATCAATACGGCCCGGAATAGGCTGTCGAAGCCCTTTTTCAGTTCAATTGCCCTAGTGGGAATTGTGGGCGGGATCGGAGTAGCAACCTTCTCTTCACCCGGAGTGGCTGCTGCCCAGTCGAGCTATTCGACCGGGAGTACAGCGATAACCTATAAGGCCCCTCCGACCAATCTCGTCTCTGAGGGTAAGGCTATTTTCGAGGAAAACTGTGCCAGCTGCCACGGTGGCTTGGCGGAGGGTTCGTCGCGTGGTCCAAACCTCCAGGGACTGGGTGCGGCGACCATCGACTTCTGGGTCTCTACCGGTCGGATGCCTTTAGCCGATCCGACGATTCAGGCGGTTCAAAAGCCGTCCCGCTTCAATCGCCAACAGACCCTCGCAATCGACGCATACGTGGTCTCAAAGGCGCCGGGTGGACCTGCGATCCCAGACGTCAATCTACCTTCGGCGAGCCTTTCACGGGGCGAGAGTCTCTTCGCCACCAACTGTGCGGCCTGCCATACCATTACCGGTGCCGGAGACGCCCTGGCGAATAACGTCTACGCCCCTTCGCTGATGCCGGTCGATGCTACCCAAGTCGCCGAGGCGGTTAGGACCGGACCGGCCAATATGCCCCGTTTCGGCCCCGGGACCCTCACCAACGCCCAAGTTGCCGATATTGTGAAGTATGTCATGTACCTTCATCATCCGAACAACGCCGGAGGGATAGCGCTAGGTCACGTCGGGCCGGTTACCGAAGGTTTTATAGGAATTTTGGTGGGACTAGGGGCCGTCATGCTGTTCGGCTTCTGGATCGGAGGAAGGTCTCATTGAGTACCGTTTATAGCGGCGAGGGGCAACAGAGTGATACCCCGATAGTTTCCAAGAGGGTCGAAGCGGTCATTTCGATCTCATTTCTGATCTCCTTTTTGGCCACCATAGCCTTGGGGGTCGTTTTCTGGCAGGGCGGTCAACCCCAGCTCGAAGGGGCATTTCTGGCGATTGGCCTACTCGGGATTGGCGTCGGGATCGTTAGTTGGGGGAAGTATCTCGTTCCCCAGGGTCCATTCGTCGAGGAGAGGGAGGAGCTCGCCTCCCCCGAGGATGACAAGGTAGCTTTTGAAGCCTCACTAGCCCGAGGGACCAACGAACTGACTAGGCGGAAGGCACTTACCAGGCTGCTTGCGCTCTCGCTCGGGGCTTTGGGCGTGATACAGCTCTTTCCATTTTTGCGCTCCTTAGGGCCGATTCCGGGCAAGACCCTGACCCTGACCGATTGGAAGCCGAATGCTCGGCTAGTGAAGCCAGATGGTTCTGCGGTGATGGTAACCGACCTCGAGGTCGGCGGAGTTCTAACTGCCTTTCCCGAGGGTTTTGCCGGCAGTGCAATCGACCAGGTCGTCTTGGTCAGGCCGGCACTCGAGGATATTGTGACTCGACCGGGTAGGGAGACCTGGGCTCCACAGGGTTATGTAGCCTTTTCAAAGGTCTGCACCCATGCGGGATGCCCGGTAGGTCTCTACCAGCAGCTAACCCAGCAACTCCTCTGTCCGTGCCACCAGAGCCTTTTTGACGTACTCACCGGGGCGACGCCCGTTTTTGGACCGGCCCCCCGTCCACTTCCTCAGCTTCCGCTGAAGATCGACTCTTTGGGATTCATTAGGGCTCAGGCTGGATTCGATGAGCCTATTGGTCCCGGATATTGGGAGAGGGCCTAGATGTCTAAGGAGACCGTGACGACCAAGACCACCGACTGGCTAGATGAGCGACTCGGAGTCGCTAAGGGCTCAAAGAAGCTATTGAACAAGATCTTTCCGGATCATTGGTCATTCATGCTCGGGGAGATTGCGCTCTACTCTTTCATAGTCCTCCTCTTCACCGGGGTTTTCTTGACCCTATTCTTCGTTCCTTCCTCTAAGGAGGTCATCTACCACGGCTCCTACGCCCCGATGCGCGGGCAGAAGGTATCCGAGGCATACGCCTCCACGCTGAACATCAGTTTTAACGTGAGGGCCGGACTGGTGATGCGCCAGATACACCACTGGGCGGCGAATGTATTCATCGCGGCGATAGTCGCGCACATGTGCCGGATCTTCTTCACCGGTGCATTCCGGAAGCCTCGCGAGGTTAACTGGATCATCGGGGTGGTACTGCTGATCCTCGCCATAGTCAACGGGTTCTTGGGCTACTCGCTGCCAGATGACCTAATCTCTGGCACGGGTATCAGGATCGCATTCTCTATCGTGCTATCGGTTCCGGTAGTGGGGAGCTACCTCGCATTTCTGCTCTTTGGTGGGAACTTCCCGGGTACCGCTATCATCCCCAGGTTCTACATCATCCACGTACTGATCGTCCCGGGGATAATTATCGGGCTCTTGGGTGCTCACTTAGCGATAATGGTGAGGCAGAAGCACACCCAGTTCCCGGGTAAGGGTAGGACGAATAAAAACGTCGTCGGAATACCCGCTTGGCCGGCTTACGCCTTTCAAGCAGGTGGCTTCTTCTTCCTCACCGCAGCGGTCTTGGCTGCGCTCGGCGGCCTAGTACAGATCAACCCGATCTGGTTGTATGGGCCCTACATCCCGTACAAGGTGAGCTACGCAGTCCAGCCCGACTGGTATATGGGTTGGTTGGATGGTGCGCTAAGGCTGATGCCCTCTTGGGAGGTTGTCTTCGCCGGGCACATGATACCGACGGTCTTCTTCCCGGCGGTTGCTTTGCCGGGGGTGACCTTTACCGTGCTGGCGCTTTGGCCATTCATCGAAAGCAAAATAACCAAGGACAAGTCGATCCACAATCTACTGGAGAGGCCGAGGGACAATCCAAAACGGACCGCATTCGGTGCGGCGGTCTTGAGCTTTTATGTAGTTTTGTTCTTTGCGTCCTCCACCGACGTGTTGGCAAACACCTTCAACACTTCTCTGAACTTCGTCTTGTGGTCCTTTAGGGTCTTGATATTCGTCGTGCCGGTGATCGTCTGGTTCTTCACTCTTAGCTTCGCTAAGGAGACCTCAATGGTCCAAGACGCAGGTAAACGCAAGAGGTTCCTGATCATCAGTAGGTCGGAGAGTGGCGAATACACCACTACCGAGGCGGACCCCTACTCCGAAAGGCACGAGGAGGAGATCCGGGAGCTTCCAGAAGCACTCCTTGGTCACCACGACCACCAGGATTCAGACCACCAAGATTCAGGCCACCAAGGTTCAAGGGACCTCGCAGGAGCGGAGCACCCTACTCATGCTGGCCTTAGGGGCGTGGATGCAATTTTTAGAGATACCCACCACCACGGCAGGGACCCAAAGGAGGCGACTGATGCCACTAAGGGGTAGCGTTCTTTCACCCGCAGGCCCAAGGGCCCGAGTTATTGCGCTAGCTGGCGTTGGCACTTTGC
>JABEUO010000048.1 GCA_013044415.1 Acidimicrobiaceae bacterium | reverse complement strand
CCCGGACGGCAAGGGGTACTGGCTGGTCGCTTCTGATGGAGGGATCTTCTCCTTCGGGGATGCCACCTTCTACGGATCCACCGGTGCGATGGTTCTCAACAAGCCGATCGTCGGGATGGCATCTACCCCGGACGGCAAGGGGTACTGGCTGGTCGCTTCGGATGGGGGGATCTTCTCCTTCGGGGATGCCACCTTCTACGGATCCGAAGGGAGCGCCCCATTAAACTCCCCGGTCATTGGAATACTTTCTCCCCTTACCGGCGGAGGATACTGGATGTACTCGAGGCAGGGCGACGTCTTCCCGCTTTGAGACCTCGCAACCAGCCACGAAAATGAAGCGAAGCGTAACTTAATGTTTTGGCAACGCCTTGAATTGGGTGCTCCGTGAAGGCTATCCTGGTTATTGAGGGCGTCTACGACGGGGCGGCGATCTTTTGGGCCCAGCAGGAATCGCCCTATCCAAGCCAATTGGTAAACGTCGATGCCAAAAGTAGCCCCGCGATAAGAGAGTTCTATAGTCACCATTAGTGTGGGTGACTATGGTTTAGTCAATCATGTGTTCCACACCGCCCAGGATCGACAGACTCCACCATGTTTGACCCTTCCACCTCACAGATGTGGGACATCGCCATCGTAGGTGGATGCGGGCACGTGGGGCTTCCCCTAGGTATCGCATTTGCAACCAGGGGCGCAAACGTTGTCCTGGTAGACCAAGCCGATGACAAGGTAGCACTGGTCAACTCCGGAAAGCTTCCATTCATGGAGTCTGGTGCCGATGAGCCGCTAGCCAGGCTGATCGGCGACCGGATTGTAGCTTCGAGCGACCCGAGGGTAGTCGCTAGCTCCAAAGTTGTCATCGTCGTGATTGGAACCCCGGTAGACGAGCACCAAAACCCCGAGCCCCACAAAGTAATAGATGCGATTGAAGCACTGGTCCCCTACCTGAGGGATCATCACCTCCTGGTACTTAGAAGTACTATCTACCCAGGTACAACAGCTCTGGTTGAGAAGTTACTCGAGCGGAACTCTCTGGCCATAGACGTCGCATTCTGCCCCGAACGAATCGCAGAGGGCAAGGCGATGGTCGAGCTATTCAAACTGCCCCAAATCGTATCCGCTAGGAACGACAGGGCGATCCAAAGGTCGAGTGAGCTCTTCGGTCGGCTAACCGACCAGATCGTCGTGCTCAGTCCGGAGGAGGCGGAGCTCGCCAAACTCTTCACAAATACTTGGCGATACATCCGCTTTGCGACTGCGAACCAGCTTTTTATGATGGCCCAGGACTTTGGCGTAAGCTATGAACGGATTCGAAAGGGAATTTCCGAGGGTTATCCCAGGGCTAAGGACCTCCCCGGAGCCGGATACACCGCCGGTCCTTGCCTCTTAAAGGACACCTTACAGCTAGCGGCCTTCAATAATAATGACTTCGTCCTCGGTCAAGCCGCCATCTCGGTCAATGAGGGCTTCCCACTCTATGTGGTGTCGCAGATGGAGCGAAAGTTTGAAAAACTAAACGAGCTGACGGTTGGTCTGCTCGGTATGGCGTTCAAAGGGGAATCAGACGACACCAGATCGAGTCTGAGCTACAAGATAAAGCGCATCCTACGCTATCGAGCGGGTGCCGTCCTTTGCACCGATCCATACGTCACGTCAGATAAAGAGATCTATCCACTCGATATTGTCTTGGAGCGCTCCGACGTCTTGGTGATAGGCGCCCCACATGAGGTCTATGCGGAGCTAACAACGCAACTTCCGATAGTAGACGTATGGTGCCTCCGGGGAGAGGAGAGCGGGCTTTGACCGCCCAATTTAGCGTCATTGTGACCGCTCACGAAGAGGGACCCGCGGTGGTCAAACCCCTAGCGAGACTCCTCGAAGCCGTCGGGCCGTCTGCGGAGATCCTGGTGGTGGTCGACTCGCCGTCTGATTCATCGATACCCTTCGTCGAGCAACTTGGCGCTTCGGATCAAAGGATCCGGGTGGCGATTAATGACCTAGGACGGGGTCCCGCTAAGGCGATCCGATACGGATTTAGTCAGGCCAGCTCTGATATAGTCGTCGTCACGATGGCCGATGGCTGCGATGACCCACATCAGATCGAAGAGATGGTCCGTCTCGTAGAGCGTGGCGTTGTAGTCGCCGCCGCCTCGAGGTATTCGCGAGGCGGCCAGCAGATAGGCGCACCTTTTTTCAAAAGTATCCTCTCCCGCACCGCCGGTATAACCCTCGGGTTATTTGCCAGGATCGGAACTTGGGATGCGACCAACTCATTTAAGGCGTATTCAAAGCCCTTTGTGGAATCCGTGGGCATCGAATCGGATCGTGGTTTTGAGGTCGGGCTGGAACTTGTCGCAAAGGCTAGGCGTCTACACCTACCGGTTGCCGAGGTCCCCACGATCTGGCTCGAGCGGACCGACGGGATATCTAAATTTCGGCTAAGTGAGTGGCTACCACGCTATCTCAAGTGGTATCTCTATGCATTCGGCCTAGGGAAGTAGTGCAATCGAATGCGAGGATCGCCTCAGGTCCTCATTTAACTATTCTAAAACGGCGGTAGAAAGGAACACGTGGAACGAGTACTGGTAACTGGATCGGCGGGCTTCATAGGTGGGTATGTGGTCGAGGAGCTGCTCTCTAAGGGGTATGAAGTCATCGGCATCGACAACTACTCAAAATACGGCAAAGTGGTCAAGTCATACGATACGCATCCGAATTATCACTTCGTAGAGGCGGACGTGCGCGACACCGATCTGATGGCGGAACTCTGCGCCGACGCAGATCAGCTAATCGCCGGGGCCGCAATGATCGGCGGAATCTCCTACTTTCACACCTTCGCTTATGACCTGTTGGCGACCAACGAACGAATCATCGCCTCGACCTGTGACGCTGCGATCAAGGCCCACAAAGGCGGTCGACTCCGCAAGGTCACCTATCTCTCCTCTTCGATGGTCTTCGAATCTGCAAACACTTGGCCCAGTTACGAAGGGCAGCAGCTTGAGGTTCCCCCTCCGCTCTCCTCTTACGGCTTTCAAAAACTCGCTGTAGAGTACTTCGCCAAAGCCGCCCACGACCAGTACGGTCTGCCCTACACAATCTGTCGTCCCTTCAACTGCGTCGGGATTGGGGAGTCGAGGGCACTCTCTGACGTGGAGGTCCAGAGCGGAAACGTCACCCTTGCGATGAGTCACGTCGTACCGGACCTCGTCCAGAAGGTCCTCAAGGGTCAGGATCCCCTCCACATCCTGGGAAACGGATCACAGATCCGCCACTACACCTATGGGGTAGACCTAGCCAAGGGGATCGTCTTAGCGATGGAATCCAAAAATGCCATCAACGACGACTTCAACCTGTCGACGGACCAGAGCACGACGGTGCTGGAACTAGCCCAGCTGATCTGGAGCAAGATCCACAAGGATGGCTCTTTACTTCGCTACGTAGAGGATGAGCCATTCCAGTACGACGTCCAACGGAGGATCCCTGCGGTAGATAAGGCCAAAAAAGTACTCGGCTTTAGCGCCACCACTTCCCTCGAAGAGATGCTCGACGTAGTGATTCCTTGGATATCACAGGCGGTAGCGAACGGAACGATTTAAGATGTCGAATCATCGGATGGGCCTTTAGCGATCTCTCGCCCACCCGAGGTCCGACGTCAACCTTTGGTAAAGCCCGATTCGTACCTTTGGAAGAATAGAACGTAGGGGGCGATGAAGCGGGAAGAGGGGTAGAGATAGAGTCTGACCTCTTGGGCATTCCACTTCGGATACTCTTTTACCTGGGCTACCGCCACCATTCGTTGAGCCTTGATAGCCTTGGCGGCCGGGATACCAAAGTTAGTGTCGACCTTGTAGCAGGTAAAGGCGACGAGCCCTAGCAATCCGAGGCGGGCGACGGTGGCCATCGGCGACCGGAAGTTAATTGCGTCAATACTAAAGTGGCCCCTTGGAGTTCGCTCGGGGCCCGATCGTCGGAGCCAACCCTGTACCAACAGGGGTAGGACCCCTACCGCCGGCAAGAAGTAGAGCGCATAACGTGACGACGCACCCTGGGTTAGCCCAAATTGATGACGCGACATCGTTACGGCCAATTCGAAGATCACCGCAAAGGTTACAAAAAATACCACGACCGGATCGGGCAGGGCGCGGTAGCGGAGAAATCGAGCAAGTGTGACAACGATGATAACCAAGTAGATACAACTGACTGCGTCCCGAGCGAGCACCGACCCATGATGAGTCAAGCCAAAGCTGTAAGTGGTCGCCACGGTAGTGAAGTATTCGTAGAGGTACGCTATGCCGTTGTGTCGAGAGGGTGCCGCGGTAATTTGCGCAAAATTCAGATTGTAGAAATATATCCCCGCAGTGACGACAAAGGAGGCCAAAACTCCAAAGGCGACCAGCAAATAGTGGCGTCTCTCTCCTCGATCTGACTTCGCAAGCGCGAAAAAGAGAATTGCGGCCCCTTCGGAGATAAACACGAATAGTCCCTGAGACGACGAGATCGAAGCGACTACGGCGATCGCTATTAGCGAAACTAGCGTCCTCTTTAGCGGGAATCTCCTCCGTTCAAAGTAGACAATCATCAGAATTGCCAGGGCTGAAAGCGCGTAGATAAAGAACCAGGCGAATTGGAAAGCCCAGAAAATATTCTCGACTGCGGCCAGGCTGAAAAGACCCACTAAAGTGAGTCCGGTTGCCACGAAGTTGACACCAGAAGCGAGCCAGGAGTTAACTTCGCTCCGGGTCCTAATGGCTAATAGGACCAACAAGTTGCCGACACAAAACATAATCGCACCCAAGCGCATCATCACGACCTCAAAATCCCTTGCGTGACGAGCAACATAGAGAAAGATTAAATTAGGTATTATCATCCGGTTTTCGTTATGTTGCGCCCACAGGGCCGACAGTCCCAACTGATGCGAGATATCCCCTTGGAGAAGTGCTATCAAGCTCCAGTCATCAGAAAATGGTACATTCACGCCACCTCGGTCGACGAACGCGACGTACAGGACCGAAGCAACCAGCCACGGCACCAGGGTATCAAGGGCTAACCTTGCGATTCGGGTCGGCCGACTACTTATTTTTTCAGAGCTAGTCAGAGATCTTCACCTTCAGAGCAAATGAGGGAAAACGGAGTGCGGGCAGAGCGAGGCAGGTTATTTGATCAGCGACCATCGGTACAATATACCGAGCTAAATCCACGAATCCTCGCAAGATGCCACCTGATCAGCTGGCATCAAATTAGTCAGTAGAGTTAACCTCGGCCAGCTGGTCCTGAATGACGATTTAGTTATCGGTTCGCTTTCGACTCGAACCCATCGCT
>JABEUO010000047.1 GCA_013044415.1 Acidimicrobiaceae bacterium | reverse complement strand
GGGTTCCTTGACCAAATTGCGATTGGCGGACCAAAGGACGACATTGAAGCGGCCCTGAGGGCCAATTCGAGCGAGGGAAACATCAACCTCCAATTGGAGCAAATGAAGGCCGAGTTGGGACTAACCCAAAGTACTTCCGCACCTAGTTCGCAGGCATCTCTAGAGCAGGCCAAGGCCGGTCAGGCGGCTGGCGAAGTTGGGGCTGCGATTCCAGCCGGCAATGAAGACAACCTGGTTGTAAGGATCGCAGGAGTTACTCGCTATCGGGTGCCTTCTTCCATCAAGCCGGCACTTGAGGGACTCGATGTAGCAATGGAAACTGCAATTAATTCCGGCGACGAGGCGAGTTTCGCAAAGTGCGCTGACAGCCTCCAGAAGCTGCTCGCCAAGTCGGGGGTAGAGCTCCAAGACACCGATCTGACTCCATCTGACCTCGTTGTTCCATCGCCGGACATGACCATTGCGGAGGCTAAGTCTCTGCTTGGCAAGGATTAGCGAAAGCCGGCCATCAAAATCTCCTCCGGCTAATTCACCAGACTCGACGATTGGTAAAACGGAGCATGCTGCAAGTTCCATTAGTTTCGCTAGAGCTGACCCATAGCCAAAGATAGGCACGGGCTCTTTATGCCCATGGTAGGTTTGTGCAGGTGGAAGCGGTACTTGACATCGATCGACTGTGCGTTCGCAGGAGTGGAAAACTAGTCCTGAACAACCTAACTCTAGAAATCCTCGGCGCAAGGGTAACTGGACTTCTGGGGGCGAGTGGATCTGGTAAATCCACCCTAATGCGTTGTATGGTGGGCGTCCAACGGATCGACTCGGGCACAATCACCATTATGGGCATATCGGCCGGAGCCAAAGAGCTACGTAGAAAAGTAGGTTACGTCTCGCAATCCCCTGCAGTCTATTTAGATCTAACAGTCCTGGAAAACCTGGACTACTTCAGGTCAATATTCTCGCTCCCCTATTCACGGCTACGCGAGGTCGTAGATACGGTTTCGCTAGCTGGAACTCAAAAGCAGCTTGTATCGAGCCTTTCAGGGGGTCAGCGGGCTCGCCTCTCCTTAGCCATTGCCCTTCTACCATCGCCGTCACTACTTGTCCTGGATGAGCCCACGGTTGGATTAGACCCACTACTACGAGAAGAACTCTGGAATTACTTCCATGAGCTAGCCAAACAAGGCTGTACCTTAATCGTTTCAAGTCACGTAATGGATGAGGCTGAACGCTGTGATGATCTGGTACTTCTCCGAGACGGAAAAATAATGTTCCACTCAACCCCAGCGACCCTTAAAGCTTCCACCGAAACGGACAATTTAGACTCAGCATTCCTTGCTCTGGCAAAGCGAGCCAAAAGTGAGTTCTAGTCGTGTTTTCGCCACGGCTAAGCGCCTTTTAAAGCAGTTGAGGCACGATCCCCGCACGATCGTTCTGCTCCTTGGGGTCCCACTTTTGCTGATGGTGCTACTTCGTTACCTCTTTGGCGCGCAAATAGCTGAGTTCAACAATTTGGCCCCGATGTTGATTGCCTTGTTCCCATTCACGATCATGTTCATAGTAACTTCTATCGCAATGCTGCGCGAGCGGATGTCTGGAACCCTCGAGCGGTTACTAACTTCACCAATCTCTAAGTTCGAAATACTCGCCGGTTACGGGCTAGGATTTGGGATTTTGGCCGTCCTACAGGTAGTCCTCGTATTACTTGTCACATTCGGGCCACTCGAGTTAACAACTAACGGCAACATCGTAATGCTGCTACTCTTTTCGCTGCTCGATGCGCTCATGGGCACCTCGTTAGGATTGCTACTTAGTACCTTTGCAAACTCAGAGTTTCAAGCCGTGCAGTTTCTGCCTGCTTTCATATTTCCTCAGATGCTGCTTTCTGGAATTTTCACACCTCGTAATCAGATGCCACAGGCCCTCAAGTTTCTTTCCGACTTACTCCCCTTGTCTTATGCCATTGATGGAGCCTCCAGAACGGCCTCGAGCACGACATGGAATCTCGCTACAGGCGTCGACCTGACGGTGGTGGTAATCGCAATACCATTATCCCTCGCACTTGGTGCGCTTACTCTGAAAAGGCAAACAAAATGACGATCTCCCCACCCCAAAAGACCGATACTCTCGAGTCCGCTTACGGTGGACATATTCGCCGGTCCACACCCGCTCTTCCTGATACCGTGCCAATATTGGCGCCTTTGCCGACCGAGGATTGCCGACACTACCGCTGGTCTTAGATAGGCTCTATATACGATTTCGCCCTCCGAGTCTCCACAGGGGACTGGTTGGTGAGCTTCGTCGTTCAGGTGAGCTATGCGCCACTCGCCAAGAACGGAGGTGTGAATTAGCGTATATTTTGGATTAACTGCCGAGCAGATGAGACGGCTACCGCAACCGGCGACACCTACGACTTCTTTCATCCATGACACGCTAAATCAGCCCCGGCCCGCCTCACCTAGTACCGACGAAAGATGAGCTGACCCAAGGCCAAGCGAGCAGAGCCGACCTCTTAAGGCTACTGGCGAATCAAACCTCATCGCATAATCACCTGACAAATAACTAGATCGCTAGGGCAAGTTGACTCGTTAAAAGGGCGAAGTCCCCTATGGTGAACCATGATTAGATCGCTACGAAAGTCTTCAAGGCTAAATTTCTCGCTAAGACGACCATGGCTTACGGAAAAGCGGACGCTGTCATCGGGTCACCCAAGAGCGAACTGGTCTTTATGGCCAATAAACATGGTTGAGACCTTCAACCCATCGATCCAAGGTGGAACACTATGGACTGCGCTATAGCGCTGCGAGACCCGAACACCACTTAGAAGAGACCCAAATAAGGTATTCTTGCGAAGTTTGCGGGTTAACCAGTCCAATGGAAGAGAATACGAAGACCGTAATGGTCGCCCGGACCGGTTTCAATCCGGTCGGTATTGATGGCATAATACCCTGGGTGTCCGCTGGGCCCCCGAGCCAGGAAGCCTCCAGAATTTCCCCCGTAAAAGGCTCAGCGAAAGCGCACCGCATCCGGCCGAACTAATTGGACGAGGCTTGTGACGGCGATGTGCCCATTCATCTTTCCACCTGCTTTTCCAGTACTCCCAACCGAGTGGCTAAGAGGTGGTAATTAAAGCAAACTACTATCAGCCCTGCTGAGACTGGTATCTGTATGACAGAAATTGCGCAAAGCTATCGTTCGCCTCGACAGATCAACGCAAGGTCGCTCAGCGCACTGAACGGTGATATTTCGTGTTTCCGACTACGAATCAGTTTCCGACCAGTTTCGCAATTGTCACAATTTCAGCCCCCTGAGGTGTTGTAGGTAAAACTTCTGGTTTGGAGCATGGTCACCTTAAGATTTGGATTCGACGAAAGAGCGCGAATGGAGCCACAGTTACCCCTGAATTCGACCCTCGATCTCTTACCCGATGGGCTTTGTGACGTGACCAATGCCTCACAAACCCGAACCTTGGTGGGTTGAGCCGTATTCACGGTCGCCGCCGAAACGGCACCGCTGGCCTTAGCGATCTCCTTGGAGGATAGCCCAGGCGAATATTTCGTCGGGGTGGCGATATGTTTTGCCGTAGCTCCGCCTTGCCAAAGTAGGAACAGCACTAGCCCTATGCCAAGAATTGTCGCATCGACTAGAGCAGCTATTACTCCGACACGATCTGATTTGGAGAAAAGTCCTTCTGACTCATCATAAAGATAAGACTCGTGCTCACCTTCACGGTCGTTTATGCCCAAAGCTAATCACGCCCATTCACACCAATTTTGATCAACTGCCGTTGCCAATTTGCATTGAGATTTCCTGAAATGAAACAGGGTTAATTCGAGAACAGCGGCGCCAAGCACCTGTTGGGGATTCATCCCCCGATCCTCGTACTCCCCCACCCAGTCGAAACGTAAAGGCCAGCCCGAATATTTCTAAATATGTGCCATATGCCCATATTCCAGCCATTGCACCTCTCCGATAGGCCGACACACGGGAAAGGCGTGGCGCCGTCCAACTTCAATCCATGAGGTCTCTTAGCACGAAAGAGCCAAGGCCGTGCCCTTCGCAACCCCTCTGTAATATTTCGAATCCCTTGTCGGAGGGGTGTAACAAAATAGAAATTGCCCACCGGCCGCTCCTAAGGTATCCATCCAGAGAGAGGTTTCCGTCGATGCGTCTTTCTCTGTGTCTTAGCGGCAAAAATCATTCCTCCCTCGACTCGGCATTGAGCGAAAATAAAGTAGGCCGACTTTTCCGTAAACGTCGCTGCACCGATGTGTCATCTAATCGAAGCTCCCCGATGTCAATGGATTCTTTCACCTCATTCACTTGGTATTTCAGCAAAACTAAAGCTATTCGGACGCCGCTGTGGTGACCTAGTTCCCTATGCGAAATCACCCAGCAAATTAGATCATGTATTTAGATGTAGCAGAAAACTCGACAGAGCAACGAATCGCTAAACAGCTGCACTGGAAGGTGGAAAATGAGCACCGTAGCAATCATTGGGGCGGGTACTGCTGGAACACTCGTTGCAAACCGACTAGCGAAGCAACTGCCTCGCAATGACACGATTATCGCTATAGATCTGGACAATAGCCACCTGTACCAACCTGGGCTGCTATTTCTCCCATTCGGAAAAGCAAATCCAGCGAAGTTGGTCCGACCGAGGAGAGGTCAATTATCGCAACGGGTGACGTATATTCAGGCTCTAGTTACAAAAATTGATCCTAAGGAGAACACGGTTTACTTGGTAGACCACCCACCACTCCACTACGACGTGGCCGTCATCGCCTCTGGATCCAAAATAGTTTCTGACGAAACTGAGGGCATGACCGGAGACGGTTGGCTAAAAGACGCCTTTACTTTTTATACGCTAGAAGGAGGTACCGCCCTAAGGAATCGCCTGGAAAACTTCACAGGGGGCCGGATAGTCGTAAACGTAGTAGACATGCCAATAAAATGCCCTGTCGCCCCATTGGAGTTCTGTTTCCTTGCCGATGCATTCTTTCGGGATCGATCAATACGAGACAAGGTTGAAATTACCTACGTTACACCACTCGACGGCGCCTTCACCAAGCCGGTATGTTCCTCCATACTTGGGTCAATGCTCAAGGACCGAGGTGTGGAGCTAGTCACTGAGTTCAATACTGGAAGTGTCGACTATCAGCGAAACACCCTGGTGTCTTTTGATGGCCGAGAGGTCCCATTTGATCTTGCTGTTCTTATTCCTCCCCATACAGGAGCGGAATATGTTTTCCACTCTCCTGGTCTTGGGGACGATTTTGGATTTGTGCCGACCGATCCAAAGTCTTTGGTATCCAAAGTAGCAAAGAACATATTCGTCATAGGTGATGCCACCGATCTACCGGCTTCGAAAGCAGGATCGGTTGCTCACTTTGAAGGGGAAGTAGTGTCACACAACGTCCAGCATTTCCTCAATGGTGAGAGTCTAGAAGAGGCATTCGATGGGCATGCGAACTGCTTCATTGAGTCAGGGCATAGCAAGGCAATGCTCATTGACTTCAACTATGATACCGAGCCCCTCCCGGGGAATTTTCCCCTACGGTTCGGAACGCCACTTCTCAAGGAATCAAGGTTGAACCACCTAGGCAAACTTGCCTTTTCTTGGGTCTACTGGCACGTCCTCCTCAAGGGGAGAGATATACCGCTAATCGGAAGTCAAATGCCGACTTCCGGAAAACGTTTTCCGGCAGGAGAAGTTCGATCCCCATTGTCGACTCAAAGCCGCGATCGGTAGTCGGCCTTGATAGGTACGTTAGCGCAATAAGGAGGATGATGATAATGGCAACTGCGACTTACGATGGCGTCGAAGTTGAGGTGAACGATGAGGGCTTCTTCACCGATCCCTCGGCATGGCGTGAAGAAATGGCTCCGATAATAGCCAAAGAAATGGGGATAGACGAGCTAACTCCGGATCATTGGCGAGTTATCAGATTCGTACGTGACCGATACCTTGAGACCGGCGGCGGCCCAACGGTAAGGGTGCTGGGAAAAACCTCGGGAGTAACGGTAAAGGAACTCTATCGACTTTTCCCGAAAGGCCCGGCTAAAGAAGCTGCAAAGATCGCTGGCATTCCAAAGCCGGTCGGTTGTATCTAACTTTCTGATGAGCTTCATATACGAGCAGAAGGAGCCAAAGATGACGGATTCCATCCAAAAAATATCGATAATTATCTCCCAAGGGTCGCTGGAAGGGATATATCCCGGGTTGATAATGGCCAATGGGGCGAGAGCGGAAGGGATAGACGCAAACCTATTCTTTACCTTCTTTGGCCTAGACGCCATCAATAAAGTAAGGCATGAACATATAAAGCTGTCCAGCGTAGGCAACCCTGGCCTCCACTTCCCAACTTGGCTCGGCGGCTTTCCCGGAGTGTCCAAGATAATGACGCAGTATATGGAGTCGAAGATGGAAAAACTCGATATACCGCCAATTCCCGAATTTATCGAGATGATTTCGGACACCGGAGCTGGTCTGTATGCATGTAAGGCATCGGTCGACCTGTTCGGAATGTCAAAGGATGACTTCATCGACCAGTTAGACGGGATAATTACCGTGGGAGATTTTTATCAACTCGCTTCTGGCGGTCAGATGCTATTTACCTAGTTCGTCGGCGACAACATAGAAACCGGCCCGATGGTCGGCCACGGTGGCACGAGTCCGCTCGTCCTCCCGGAAAACCGCCGTGGCCGGCTCCAAAACCCAGGTGACCTTGTCGAGGCGTGCCAATTGTCGTTTCTGTCGCCCCAAAAAACACCAGAATGCACCGAGTATGCGACGCTCCACCCGGAAAGAACTTCTGACAAGAACGGCAAGACGAGCCAATTTAGATGTCATTCCTTCCTCCCAGATGGCAGTGGTCCCGATGACCTCTTGAGATCGGAAGGGCACTTCGTCAAAGGGATAATCAAAGACCAAATCAAGAGGGCAATCTTGCAATGAAGATATCTACAGAATGCTGGCCCCTCCGCTGGTCAATTAGAAGCTTTAGACCTGGCGGACCATTCTCGTCCCAGGGGAGTCGACCTCCGTTACCTCAGTCCTGCACCGATTAGAGGGCTAGCCGTGACACGCGATCTAATCCCAGTGGGCGTTGGTGAGCCTCGCCTCGAATCTAGCCCTTGCGGAGTCTCTCTGTAATTGCTGAATTCGGCACTAGTCGGATGCCACAGGGCTCCGTTCCCCTCTACTCAGATCTGTCCCACTTGCAAGAGCCTTACCGGGCCAAAGGGGCTGCCTGAGTTGAAGATCCATCATTTTGGATCTGTAGCAGTTGCAATACATCTCATGAAGGGAGGTCAGTACCGCCCTTAGCATCCTCGCCGATGCTTTGCGCCTGCTCG
>JABEUO010000238.1 GCA_013044415.1 Acidimicrobiaceae bacterium | reverse complement strand
TTATCGAGGAGCTAAACGCAGCCGGAGTGAAGTCTTAGGTGGAGGGGCGCACCCTTTTACTCTAGGAAGCGACCCGAGCCAACAGCGGGTTCTGTCTACAGCGGATATGTTGACAGCGGATATGTTGACAGCGGATATGTTGACAGCGGGTTATGCCTGTACTGAGTCAAACAAGTGGCGCTAGGGGCCGTGAGCGAAGGTGAAAGGGTCTCGATGGAGGCGTTTTTGCTTAAGCTTTCGGCTCGTACGCCCGCTCCTGCGGGTGGGGCCGCCGGAGCCTATTCGGTGGCCGTCGGGGCTGCTCTTTGTCTAATGGTATTGCGCTTCGCTGCTAGCAAGAACGAAAAGGCTAGTAAGAGCGAAGAGGCTAGCAAGAGCGAAGAGATGATGAACAGCGTTGAGGTTGACCTTAAACGCGTGGATGAACTTAGTGTAAGGGCGGTTCGACTAGCACAGGAGGATGAATCCTCCTATCTATCGGTTTTGTCTGCATTTCGTTTATCGAGGACTTTGGATCCCACCGAAGCATCCGAGGTTAAAAGGAATGCCTTCGTCTCTGCTTCGAGGATTCCCTCGGAGTGTGCTAAGACAGCGCTACAGGTATGCGAAGTGGTCATGTCTCAGGTGGACTGTGTCAGCTCTCACCTGCTTGGGGATCTGATTGCCGCTGGATTGACCGCAGTCTCCGGTGGTCTGATCGGAGCACAGTTGGTAATTGCCAATCTTGGCGATACAGATTCAGAGTTAGTTGATCAGGCGCAGAGGGACCTGAACGAGTTACTAGGGGTCCAAAGTGTACTTTTACAGGTGCTGGGCGACAAGAGGTCGGTATCACCATTATGGGATATTTAGCTCCCGTCCACGTCATTGATGGACCGGGGAAGCATATTCAAGTAGCAACCAAGAAGTAGCAACCAGTGGCCAGTGCCCCTTTTGCTCTGTCGAATTTGAATCTTAAAACATTTATCGGGGGCATAAATTGAGAGATCGTGAAGCGTATTGCCCAAGCGACGCAGGTCGTGTCTCCTGTGGAATGCCAAAACTAACTGTCAGAACTCCAGAAGTGTGGCAGCGGGAAGTATGAGTTTTAAATCAAACAGCCTTCGCCTGCTTGACGCTCCCGATTGGGCCGTATACAATCACATTGTGGATTGTAGTTCCGCATCATGGAACACAAAGGGGGTGTCAGTGTCTTCTCCAGCCGGTACTCAAGCCGTCGATAGAGCGGTACGACTATTAACTGCGATAGTCGAGGCCCCAGCGCCCCTCGAGTTTTCTGATCTAGTCGCTTCAGCTGGATTGGTAAAGAGCACTACTTCTCGCCTACTTCAGGCGCTCGAGCGAGGTGCCCTGGTGAGTAGGACCGATGGCGGTAAATATAAGCCCGGTGAGGTCTTTATCCGCTACGCCTGGCGATCTCGGGGCGACGGGGACCTTGTTGAGATCGCTCAACCATTCCTAGAGCGGTTGGGTGCTTTTACTAACGAGACAATAAATATTGGGATCTTCGTACGGGACGCAGTTGAACAGATCGCCCAGGTCGACTCTACCTATCTTTTGGGCGCTACCAACTGGGTCGGCCGATCGGTACCTTTGCATTGCAGCGCTCTGGGAAAGGTGCTACTGGCTTACGGTTCGGCGCTTTTGAGGCCGGGCCGGCTCGAAAAGCTGACCCCGAAGACGATCACCAACAAGGCACTTCTCGAAGTCCAGCTCTCCAAGGTTAGGGAGCAGGGATATGCGGTGTCAAATGAGGAACTTGAAGAGGGGCTAGTGGCCATAGCCGCCCCAGTTTTTGCAGTAGGCCCCAATGCGGTCGCCGCCCTTTCTGTTTCGGGCCCGACTACCAGGCTTACCGAGAGTCGTTTAGTGGAGGTCGCTACGGCCTGTATGAAGGAGGCGGAATCGTTGTCAAAGGTCCTTGGAAGTACAACAGGAAAGGTGGGTGCAGCATGACCCAAGATGAGTTGCTAAAAGAGCTATACGATGCGACTTTGGTTGGGAATCAACCGAGGGTCATCGAGCTCACTAATGAAGGGTTGACCACTGGAGTTACCCCTGAGACCCTGCTATTCGACGCACTGATACCCTCGCTCGAGGAGGTGGGTGCTCGTTTTGAGCGGGGAGATTTTTTCGTTCCAGAGATGCTCATCGCTGGGAAGGCGATGTCAAAGGCCCTCGAAATCCTTCGGCCGTTGCTCGCCGAAACCGGAGTGGAGACTATCGGCAAGTTCCTGATCGGTACGGTCAAAGGTGACGTCCACGATATTGGAAAGAACCTCGTTGATATCATGCTCGAGGGTGCCGGATTTGAGGTCATCGACCTGGGAGTGCAAGTCCCGCCGGAGAAGTTCGTCGAGGCGATCAAGGAGCACGAGCCGGATGTCGTCGGGTTCTCTGCCTTTCTGACTACGACAATGCCAATGTTCAAGGTCAACATCAACGCATTGGAGAAGGCCGGCTTGCGCGAAAAGGTCATCGTGATGGTCGGTGGTGCACCTGTTACCCAGGAATATGCAGACTCTATCGGCGCAGATGGCTATGCAGCTGATGCCTCCGGGGCCGTAAAGAGGGCCAAAGAACTGATCCAACAAAGAGCTTTGGCTCGGAGATAGGTAGAAAGGAAGTTAATGCAGACAGTAGTTTCCTCGGCCACCAAGCAGGTGATCATCGGAGATGATCAGCCTTTTTGCATCATTGGCGAGAGGATCAATCCCACTGGTCGCAAGGCCTTCCAGTTGAAATTGAGGGAAAACGACCTCTCGACCGTAGAGATCGACGTCCAACAGCAGATCGCTGGCGGAGCGATGGTGCTCGACGTCAACATGGGCGCTCCTTTGGCCGACGAAGTTGGCTTGATGACCAAGGCCGTCAATCTTATCCAAGCCATGACGGATCTTCCACTCTGTATAGACTCGTCGGTGATCGACGCACTTGAAGCCGGATTGAAGGCTTATCAAGGAAAGGCCCTGGTCAATTCCGTTACCGCTGAAGACGAGAGGCTTGATATCATCTTGCCCTTGGTCAAGCGCTACGGTGCGGCGGTTATCGCCCTGCCAAACGACGAGACCGAGATACCTGAGGATCCAAAGCGTAGGCTGGAGCTCGCAAAAAAGATCCTACATGTTGCTACCGAGAAGTACCACATTCCGGCAGAGGATATCCTTATCGACCCGTTGGCGATGCCGATCGGTGCGGACACGTCTTTGGTGGTCCGGACGCTTGAGACTATTCACCTAGTCCACGACGAACTCGGTTTGAATATGTCCCTTGGGGCTTCAAACGTCTCTTTCGGAATGCCGGATCGGCACACCATAGGAGCCGCTTTTCTGACTATGGCCATGTCGGCTGGGCTGACAAGTGCGATCATGGATGCACGTTCGGTGCAGCTTAACCGGGCCATCAAGGCAGCAGACTTGCTTCTGAATCGTGACCCATGGGGAGCGGAGTGGATCGCTGGACATCGAGCACTTCAAGCGGTGGAGGGAAGCGCTTCCTGATGAGTGAAGCTGCGATCTCTGTGACGTCGGATGCCCCGGTTGAAACCGCTAGCTCAGGTGCCCTCGAGAGGGTAGATGTCCACTTTGAGCCTGCGGGTAGACAGATAAGGGTTCCGTCGGGTGTGATGCTCTTCGACGCTGCAAGCTGGAATGGCATCGCAATCGATTCGACCTGTGGTGGCCATGGAACTTGTAAAAAGTGCAAGGTCAAGGTGGTCGATGGTGTCGTTCCGGTATCCTCCTTGGATGCGAGGGCACTGTCCGCCGACGAATTGAGATCGGGCTGGAGACTCGCTTGCAGGGTGGCCCTTACCACCCCGATTTCGGTCGAGGTGCCTCCACTTTTGACGCGACCGAAGTCCGCCACCGCTGGAGTCGGCCGTAGGGTCATACTTAGGCCGGCGGTTCAGAAGCGTTACGTAGAACTAGACGAGCCGTCTCTGCAAGATCAAAAGACCGATATCGAAAGGGTACTGGCTGCCCTAGATGACCTGGAGCTTCGAGTTGACCTGGGAGCCCTGCGGTCGGTCGCAACGGTACTACGCAGATCCGACTTCAAGGTGACCGCCGTCATTGTAGACGATACCCTCATCGACGTAGAACCGGGGGACACCACAGATAAAGCTTATGGAATTGCCTTTGACCTGGGGACAACGACGGTTGTGGCAACACTGCTCGACTTGACTACCGGTGCACCGATGGCGGTTGGATCGATGCTTAACAAGCAGCAGCCTTACGGTGCGGACGTCATTACTCGGATCAGTTCGATAATGATCAACAATGGTGGCGACGTACTCGATCGACTGGCAAAGCTCGCTCACGAAACGCTCGCTGCTCTGGTGGAGGAGGTCTGTACGGAGGCCGACGTAGATCCTAGCAACGTTTATGAAATCGCCGTAGCTGGTAATGCGACCATGTCCCATATTGCCATCGGTGTAGACCCCGAGCCCCTCGGGGTTGCGCCGTTTATCATGTCGACCCGCCGCTGGCCAGAGGTGCTGGCTAAGGACCTCGGCGTCAGCGTACACCCGGGTGCCCGGGCCGTCCTATTCCCGTCTTTTGGAGCCTATGTGGGTGGTGACATTACCGCCGGCTTGATAGCCTCGGGGATGGACCGCGATACTCGTGTCAGGCTGTTCATAGACATCGGAACTAACTGCGAGATAGTACTCGGCAATAGCGAGAGGCTTATTGCGACTGCGGCGCCAGCTGGACCTGCATTCGAAGGCGCTTCTATAAAGTGCGGAATGCGTGCCGCGGCGGGAGCCATAGAAGTCGTCAAGATTGCCGAAGATGACGTGGCCCTTGGGGTCATTGGCGATGTAGCACCTGAGGGGCTTTGTGGATCTGGTCTTTTGGATGCAGTCGCCGAACTCTTCAAGGTCGGCCTTTTAGACAGCTCTGGCCGTTTCGTATCCGACGAAGTAGCGAACGCTACGGTTCCAAAGCTCGCCGATCGGCTTCGCTGGCTTGAAAAGGAGCGTATTTTCGTCCTGGCCTACAAAGGCGACGAGGGTGATCTGTCGGACGCAATATTTCTCTCACAGCGCGATGTGAGGGAGTTGCAATTTGCCAAGGCGGCAATCGCCACCGGCTGGAGCATTCTCTTGGAGGAGTATGGGATAAAACCCGGAGACCTCCAACAGGTCCTATTGGCCGGATCATTCGGTAGCTACCTCTCGCCAGCAAGTGCTATCCGTTTGGGTCTCGTTCCAAAGCTTCCTGTGCTGCGAATAGTCAGTGCTGGAAACGTAGCAGGTGAAGGCGCAAAAATGGCACTAATGAGTGTGAGGGAACGGGCTCTGGCTATGACCTTGCTGGAGGAGGTGGACTATGTCGAGCTTTCCGACCGAGCGGACTTCAACGATAGATTTGTCGAACAACTCGCATTCAGTAACTGACAGCCTGGCAGCTGTTAGTGGAGTAGCCCGTGTTGAGGTAGCTGGCGTGGCAGTGCTGGATGTCATCGCATGTGGGGCCATAGCTTCTTCAGTGCGCGAGATATCCAAGAGGAGGGGCTGGACCGTCCAGATCCATGCACTCTCTGCTCTCCTCCATGACAGGCCGGAAAAGATAGCCGCAGCGGTCGCTGAGATCGCTTTCCGGTTGGTTTCTGAGGGTAGAAGGGTTGCGGTCGCATACGCAGATTGCGGGAGCTATGGCGAGGTCGACAGGGTCTGTGCAGAGCTCGGAGTACCGCGACTCAGTGGACTTCACTGTTACGACGTGTTTGGCGGCGAGAAGTTCATTGAGAAGGTTTTTGAGTCGGAACCCGGTACCTACCTCTTGACTGATTTTTTAGTGCGCTCCTTCAACAAGACCGTGGTGAAGGAGCTGGGTTTAGACCGCTTTCCGGAACTGGTCGAAGACTACTTCGGTCAGTACAAGCGGGTTCTTTGGCTAAAGCAGGGAAGCGACCCGTTGCTAGACGCCAAGGCCAAAGAAGTGGCGGGACTTTTGGGTCTGCCACTCGAAGTATTCGAGACCTCAGATGGTGGGCTGGAATACGAACTGGAGAAATTTTATGGTAATGGATACGCAGATGGAGGGACTGTGAAAGATACCGAGATGAGTTTGACTGCTGGGTCTACATGGTAGCGGGCGAAGCGCCGATGGGCGCACTTTTCTCGAATGCCAGGATCGAGGTCATCCCGACCAAGAGCGTCGGTGACCAGGTGGAGCAGTTGATTTCTAAGGACGTCACTATAGCCGTGACGGCATCGCCGGTGAAGGGATTGGATTCGACATTTGAGCTTGCTGAGCGGTTGTGCGACGCTGGCTTCAACGTGGTTCCACACCTCTCAGCTCGCCTGGTGGTTGATGAGAAGCATTTGGCTGAGATAGTCGCAAGGTTAACAGAGCGCAAGATCTCTGACGTCTTCGTGCCGGCGGGGGACGCCGACCCTCCTGCTGGAAAGTTTGACAGTTCGCTCTCACTTCTCGAGGCCCTTGATCAGATGGGGAGGCCCTTTGATCGGGTAGGAATCACCGGTTATCCAGAGAGTCATCCGAAGATTTCCGATGACGTGACGGTCCAAGCGATGTGGGATAAGCGGCACTATGCCAGCTACGTAATAAGTAACCTCTGTTTTGACCCTACGATAATCAGGCATTGGGTTGAGAGGGTCAGGAAGAGGGGAGTGAAACTCCCCATTTACCTTGGAGTCGCCGCGCCGATTGATAGGACCAAGCTCCTCGACGTAGCGTCAAAGATCGGAGTAGGGGAGTCGACTAAGTTTCTGACTAAGCATGCCGCTTGGTTCTTGCGCATGGGCACTCCGGGTGGTTACAGCCCGAATCGACTACTGCAGCGGATTGGCTCGACCCTTACCACCGAGTCATCGCTGATTGAGGGCCTGCATATCTATAGCTTCAACCAGATTCGCCAGAGTGAAGAGTGGAGGGTAGGCCAACTCGAGAAGTTTGGTGGAACCATTCACGAGAAGGCTTTGCAAAGCCATCCAGCCAACTGAGCTAGTTGGCTTAGAGTAAAAAAGCGGGGCAATGTTGGGGTCAACCATTGAGAGACCCCAACAGGCCTCCTCAGAGCTGGGCTCATCGGGTCGAAGCTGACCTATTGCAGAGGTTTGCTAGCGTCGTGGTTCTTCCCAGGATCCCCAGTGGC
>JABEUO010000237.1 GCA_013044415.1 Acidimicrobiaceae bacterium | reverse complement strand
GATGCCGGTTATCGCGGATCCTAACGAGTCTCCCATTTGAACTGTTTCCTTTCGGTGTTTGAAAGTGAGAAATCCGTTTCACTTGGCTCGATCCTTCTATCTGTCCTAATTGTCTGTTATGAACTAAGAACTAATTCCCGTAATCGAGGAGTACGGTACCTGTTGTGATCCTACGGTCAGCACTGGTCCATTCGAGGTGATCGAGACCTGACTGACTACCCCGCTTATCTGGTTGCCATTGGCGTCGGTCGAGGTGACCGTCTTTCCGATCATTGAAACCGCTCCCTGCTCGGCGGTGGAGTTGGACATCGTGGTCATCTGCTGTTGCATGGTTTGAAGCGACTGAACCATGGTCAGCTGAGCCGTTTGAGCCATTAGCTGAGTCGGGCTAGCCGGGTTGAGCGGATTCTGGTTTGTCAGCTGGGTGACTAGCAACTGGAGGAACTCTTGCGAGTTCATCGAACCGAGAGATGAACCACCTGAAGCAGACGTTCCAGTCGCCGTACTAGTAGAGCTATTTCCAGTTGTGCCGGTACTCGAAGCAGAACTACTCGGAGAGGAGGCGCTCGCCAAAGTGCTAGCGAAGCTCGGTGCTGAGGTGCCACTCGTCGACGTCGTCGGGGTAGTCGAACTACTGGCGAGCATCGAGAAGGTGGGGATTGGCGGTAGAGGCTGGGCTATTGGAGAAATCGAACTCATCTTTTTATATCCTTCTGTCAAGTCTGTGGCTGCTCGACGAGCCCACGGGTTGTTGAGCTGGCCAAAGCGTTGGCGCTATCGGCTTAGGGTCCCCGAGGTATGAACCGGGTGAATTGGCACCTTGTGGGGACTGCGAAGCCTGCCTGCCTTGGCCCGATAGATTGGGGTTGGAAGAGAATCCGATGTGGACACTCATCCCAGACGCAGTTGATATAGCCTCTTTGAGCTGGCTGAGACTGGAATTGAGCATCGCCGAGACGTGGGGGTTTGACACCCCTAGTTCCATCTGAAGAGCGGAACCATCCATGGTCATCTTCACCACGATGGTCCCAAGGTCCCTCGGCTCCAAGGTCATCACGGTGACTTTTGGCAGCTCGGTTATTGGGTTTACCTCTTTGAGAACAAAGTTAGATAGATCCGTAGCGACTCGGTCGAGCCCCTGGGTCGATCCGACCAGAGATATGACGTCGAATTGTTGTGCTGGATGGCTCGCCGTGGATATCATCGACGAGATGCCGGCACTAGTGATGCTGTCCGCCTTTGATGAAAGGCTCGCTTGAGAGGTAGCCCTTAGATCCTCAGGGAGAACGAACTGTGTCCCAGATGCACTTTGTGTTTCTGGCTTTGCGGTCGGCGCCGATATCGGCGATTCGAGCGACGACATGGCAACGCTCTGATTGTCTTGGGCAAGCTGTGTGCTGGGATTTAGAGGGACCTTGCCGACCAGGTTGCCTGTGGGACTTGATGCTTTTATGGCCGGGTCTAAGATTTGAGATGAAGCCAGCTGGCTCGCTTTAACCTGAGTAGTCCCTGAAGTAGCAGGAGCATTTTGCATACTCGCCTTGGTGTCACCCGCCGTTGAGGTGGAGCTCCCGGATTCTGGCGCATTCTGAGAAGTGCTCGCCGACTGAGCAGATGTCGCGTTCAGCTCCTCCAAGGCGGACAATAAAGAGGCTTTCCCGGTTGCAGATTTTGCTTGTGCCCCAGGTTCGGTAGTGGTGGGCGATGCAGCAACGGCCGTCGTTCCTTGTTGGTTTGACCCAGTTGTCGAATTGCCAGTTGTCGTATTGCCAGTTGTCGCAGCAGTAGCTTTGGGTGATGAGTTGGCGGGCCCCTGGTCGATGAGGCTTTGCAGGATTTCTCCTAAGTGCAATCCTGCTTCTGACCCCTTAGCGCCGTGCGAATTGGCGAATGCGGATTCATTAACCTGATTAACCTGATGAGATTGTGATTGGTTCACTCCCTCGGAGGATGAAGTCTGCGATAGGGCGGGGCCAACGCTACTGACGCCCGGTTCTAGGTGGGGGTTGTTAGAGCCGCCGATGACTGCTTTTGATGGTTCGGATGGCGCTGGCGCTGGCTGAGGTGGCTGCAGCATGCCCGACTGTAGTAGTGCATTGAATCCCTGGTCAGTAGGTGACGTTGAACTCTTGGTCCCCTGGGCTTGTGCCGAGGCACCCGAAGAAACCGTGTTTCTCGATGAAGATGCGGCGATGGGGCTCATCAATTTCCTCCTTGCCAGGTACTGATGACTTTCGATATGTAGTTCTGGGTCTCTTGATATGGGGGTATTCCACCGGCTGCTTCGACCGCACCATCACCAGCGTTATAGGCAGCCAGTGCCAAAGGTACCGAACCGAAGTGGTTGAGTTTCTCCGAAAGGAGCTGTCCCGCTGCGAAAATCGCCTGCACCGGGTCTGCTGGATTTATCCCCATTCCTTGGGCGGTCGAAGGCATGATCTGCATTATCCCGATCGCCCCCGCAGGCGAGACCGCCGAGGGGTTGTAGTTGGACTCAACCTTGGCAACCGCTGACAGCAAACCCGGCGGCAAGTTGTAATAACTCGACGCTGCCGCAAAAGTTGAATTCAGCGACGACGCAGTAGTGGTCGCCGAGGGGCTGGGTGAGGTGATGTGTCTAATGCTCGTCGGCGTGCCGACCTGGGTGACACTTACCGTCTGGCCAGTTTCCGGGGCGTTGACCATTAGTCCATTTCCCAAGTAGATCCCGACGTGGTCGGCTGGAGACCCGTAGAAGATTAGGTCTCCCGGGACCGCCTGGGAGATTGAAGACACCGGGGTTCCGACGTTTGATTGCTCTGCGGCGGTCCT
>JABEUO010000236.1 GCA_013044415.1 Acidimicrobiaceae bacterium | reverse complement strand
TGGCGGTTGCTGCTTCGGGCCACCGAGACTGCCACTGTTTCCTCGCCTCGTTTACCGGATCAAAGTTGGATGGTGTGGCTATTGCCATTTGCTACTCTCCCGAAATCTAAGGTGGTTGAATAAATTGTCTGAGACATAGCCGACGGAGTGCAAGACTTCGATTTATTTCTGGCTGTTTCCCTCTTCCGCATACCCCCGCTTGAAACTCCAGCCCGGTGATCGGGCCCAGCTCTGAATCAAGGAGAATCGTCTCGGGAAACTTCGCTTAGGGAACTGTTTGCTCTGGAATAAAATTCGCAATGCGGGTGGCAGTCTGTCATCGAATTAGTTCCTATATGATCCTGGTGGGTTTTGGGATCTCGATAGCCCACGAGGAGTCATAGAGTTTTCAAGTGGAGGCCGAATCATATGTTTCTCCTGTAAACCCCGCCAACTTCGAAGAGGGTTTGAGTAATTTCGCCCAGTGATGCCACCTTTACGGTCTCGATCAACTCTTCAAAGATATTTCCACCAGACAGGGCCGTTTGTCTGAGGTCGGCTAGAGCCTTCTCCACCTCGCCTGCATGACGAGAATGGAAGTCATTGAGGCGGTTGATTTGCCCCCTTTTCTCATCTTCAGTGGCACGAGCCAGCTCCACGACGTGGGGAGCTTCTTGGTCATCATGAGCCAGGAATGTGTTCACGCCAATAATTGGGAGGCTTCCGTCATGCTTTGCCTGCTCATAAAGCATGGAGTCGTCTTGTATCCGACCACGCTGATATCCTGTTTCCATCGCTCCTAATACACCCCCCCTCTCTGAGATTCGGTCTAGTTCGGCCAAGACTGCCTGCTCAACGAGATCAGTAAGTTCCTCGATTATGAAGCTTCCCTGTAGTGGATTTTCGTTGACCGCTAGGCCCCATTCCTTGTTGATTACCAGTTGGATCGCCAAGGCTCGCCGGACAGACTCGGTGGTCGGCGTAGTTACCGCTTCGTCGTATGCGTTGGTGTGCAGACTGTTTGCGTTATCGTAGATAGCGCAAAGCGCCTGCAGAGTCGTGCGAATGTCGTTGAACGACATTTCTTGGGCATGCAGTGACCTGCCAGAGGTTTGAACGTGGTATTTCAGTCGTTGCGAGCGCTCATTTGCGCCGTATCTGTCACGCATTACTATCGCCCAGATCCTTCTGGCAACCCTTCCTATGACGCTATATTCAGGATCCATCCCATTAGAAAAGAAGAAGGAAAGGTTCGGTGCGAACTGGTCAATCTCCATCCCTCGGGCCAAGTAGGACTCAACGTAGGTGAACCCATTTGCGAGAGTGAAAGCTAGTTGCGTAATCGGGTTTGCTCCGGCCTCGGCAATGTGGTAGCCGGAGATCGAGACCGAATAGAAATTCTCCATCTGGTTGTCGACGAAGTACTGCTGTATATCTCCCATAACTCCTAGGGAGAATTCAGTGGAGAAGATGCAGGTATTCTGACCCTGGTCCTCCTTGAGAATGTCGGCTTGAACGGTGCCGCGCACGGTCCTGAGGGTCATCGCCTTTATGTCTTGGGCCTCTTGATTATTGGGGTCTCGGCCATTCTTAGACCTGAAAGCCTCTATCTGCTGATCGATGGCGGTGTTGAGAAACATGGCAAGGATGGTCGGAGCGGGGCCATTGATTGTCATCGAAACTGAAGTACTGGGGTCGCAAAGGTCGAAACCGTCGTAGAGTGCTTTCATGTCGTCGAGGGTCGCAATTGAAACTCCCGACGTGCCGATCTTGCCGTAAATATCGGGAGGTGTCGCCGGATCACGTCCGTATAGGGTCACGGAGTCGAAGGCGGTAGAAAGTCTGGTAGCTTGTTGACCCTGCGAGAGAAGATGAAATCTACGATTAGTTCGCATGGGATCGCCTTCACCGGCAAACATTCGGGCCGGATCTTCATTATCCCTTTTGAAGGGGAATACTCCGGCGGTAAATGGGAAGTACCCAGGAAGATTTTCTGCTCTCAGCCAACGCAGTAGTTCGGCGGGATCGGTAAATCTTGGCAAAGCGACTCTGGCTATTGAAGTTCCGGACATCGACAACCTGCGCAATGGGGTGGTTCGGTTAACTCCATTTGCGGAGGTGACTAGCTCCATTTGATTATATTTTGTACAGTTTGCCTCGAACTCCTCGAGCATTGCTCGGCTTTCGTTAGAGACGGCTTTGCCCAAGTCAATTTCCAGCTGGGCGAGGGATTCGGGTAGGTGGTCATTTTCTATTTCCCGGAAAAGGTGCAAGGTGGAGTGTACCTGTGTCCACTTGCGAAGCGATTCGACCTGCTGTAGCGTCACCTTGTGATAGCTCCTAACGGTTTGGGTTATCTCGGCGAGGTAGCGAACCCGATCCGAAGGGACGATAGGTGACGAGCTTGTGGAGGTCCTCGATTGTACCGCTGGAAGCAGTGGAGGCTGTGCCGACAGTCCATGTTTGGTCAAGGAGTCGCGTAGTCGATGGTATAGGGCCGTCGTGCCATTGTCGTTGAAACGAGATGCTATGGTTCCAAAAACTGGTAGGTCGCTACCCGCTTTGATCTGGCCGAAGTGGTTGCGGGCCCACTGTTTTTCGACCAGACGCAGTGCATCCTCGGCCCCTCGCCGATCGAACTTGTTTATTGCAACCAGGTCAGCAAGGTCTAGCATGTCAATCTTTTCAAGCTGCGACGCAGCCCCGAACTCGGGTGTCATCACATATAGCGAGACGTCGGCAATGTCGACAATATCGGCGTTGCCCTGGCCAATTCCAGGCGTTTCGACGATTATGACGTCAAATCCGAAGGCTCGGCACGCCTCGATAACCGAGGGGATCGGTGGGGGAATCTCTGATGATGAGCCACGCGTGGCGAATGAGCGGAAGTAGATCTGCGGAGAGTCAATAGAGTTCATTCGAATTCGATCTCCTAGTAGGGCTCCGCCACCTCGCCTTCGAGTGGGATCCACCGCCAAGACGGCGATGCGGAGTTTGTCTTGCTGGTCGAGACGAAAGCGACGGATCAATTCGTCGGTCAAGGAAGACTTGCCCGCTCCACCCGTTCCCGTAATTCCTACCACCGGTACGACCTTGGTGCGAGCTAGGGTCGCTATTTCGGATTTAAGGCCTTCGTCGAGTTTGCCTGCTTCGATTGCCGTGATTATCCGTGCCAGCGAGGAGGTCTTTGACAACGCTAGATCTTCGATACTAAAGGGCTGGTCGATGCTCAAATCTACGTCGCAAGCCTCAATAAGCAGATTTATCATCTTCTCCAGGCCAAGGATTTGTCCATCCTCAGGAGAGAAGATTTTTTCGACACCGTAGGCTTCGAGTTCGTCGATCTCGTCCTTTACTATGACTCCGCCACCGCCGCCAAAAATCTTGATGTCCGAGCGACCTTCTTCGCGCAGGCGGTCTACCAAGTATTTGAAGTATTCGATGTGACCACCTTGGTACGAGCTGATAGCCACACCCTGTACATCTTCTTCAATTGCGGCGGCGACCACCTCTTCAACCGAACGATTATGGCCGAGGTGAATAACCTCAGCTCCCTGGGCTTGAAGAAGCCTACGCATGATGTTTATAGCGGCGTCATGGCCGTCGAAGAGACTGGCTGCAGTGATGAACCGAATTGGGTTCTTGGGACGGTAGAGGGAAGAGGACGAAGTCACAATTTCAGTCATAGGAAATAAAATAGTCGGACGTCCAAGTAAAGTGCGCTGATTTTGTAGACGAAGTTCCATTTTCATTGTCAATGCCAGCCTCGCTTGAACTTCGTTAGTTCTACAAAGTTGTGAGATAAGGATGGGAAAGGGTGGCTAGACCCAGTATTGGTGGCTGGTCATGGCATACTTGGTCGGTCTGCACTGGATCAATTTGGCGTCAAAGAAAACAGCTATAAAATTGCAGCCACGCCAGCACCTTTAAATGGGTAACACACGCCACAAAATCAATCGAAGCATCTCGTAAAATCGAGTCAGTATTCGGCTTCGGGTAAGGGGTCTCCTGTACTGCCATGGAAAACTGCTTCTACGCTGTGCCCGTCTGGGTCCCTAACGAAGACCGCGTAGTACCCGGGGTGATACTCAGGATACTCTCTGGGTGCGTGAATTATTTCTCGACCCGACGTTAGGGCCGCTTTGTACACTGCATCTACCGTCTCAGGGTCTCGGGCGCTGAACGCAATGTGCACTTCTCGAGTCTCTTGGGTATGAGCGGGATTGAGCCAGAATCTCTCACTCCCGCTAGATCCCGATAGGGCTACCGTTACCTCACCATCGAATTCGAGTCGCGTCGACTGAACTATGCCGATTGGCGCCAAGACTTCCAGGTAGAACTGCGCCGAAGCATCCACATCGAGGACCTCAATAGCTAGGTGATCAAGCATCGAAAGATCATATCATTATGGGGTTTCTGTTGGGCCTTTGGGTTCGGAAACAAATACCGAAAACAACCTTCGATCCTTCGTTCCTATCGGGCAGCATTTTATTGAGGTAATAAAGAGTGGGTACCGTCATTCGAGGATCTTTTTTACGATAGTTTCGCCCCGGATCTGATCCTTGCAACTCCAAGGAGAATCGATTCTGGCTCCAAGTTTGGCGAGGGGTCAGACCAGCCCTCAACTCTTCCTTATTCTCAATGAGTCGCTGGCTGACTGAAGCTTCCTCGCTAGCCGGGTGTCCTGAGGGTGAACCAGAGATTGCTTATCCTCCGCCGGGGACTGCATTACAGCCAGCCATCGAACTTCGATGCGGCATTTTGATCTGTCGACAGTTCGATGCAAGTGGAGCCGCTGGTAATCCACTTTGCAAGCTTCAAGCCCCTCAAACTGCCCATGGTTCACCTGGGTATGTCGTTGCGTCTCTTTTAGGTCGACCTTCGAGCTGTCATCTGTTTGGACCGCCAAGCTATGGATCTAAAGGAGACGAACATTAGCCTGACAACTAACTCGACGACTAAGGAGCATTTAGGTTTTATTGCCTCTAGAGCCATGCCACATTTTTTCAAGGGAAAAGTTATTCGCTAGGGGCCGAAGCTACCGTTCGGTTAATGTGCTGAATCCACAACGAGGCGAGCGTAGCCTTATCAGTAGCGAAATTTAGGGCATTTGTTGTTCATGAGGTGGCAGCGGAATTAAATTTGCCACTCTGGCGAGGCGGTTCTGTAAAGGATGGAGCGAGGACATATCGACATCAGAATTTCAACTGCAAAATAGGACCCGATGGGTTTGGACATATCGGGCAGCGTCTTGATTATCGCGGTGAACGATTGAATATTTAGATTAAGGATTTAGCTATTCTACGAAGCTGGAAGACGTGTCTTATCCAGGATCCCCCCTGAGGTTGGCAAGGGTGCAGCTTTTGGCATAGGTCAGGGGCATATTTTGGTTTAGGGATACTGGGTTTAGGGATACTGGGTTTAGGGATACTGGGTTTAGGGATACTGGGTTTAGGGATACTGGGTTTAGGGATACTGGGTTTAGGG
>JABEUO010000235.1 GCA_013044415.1 Acidimicrobiaceae bacterium | reverse complement strand
TGGTTCGGTTAGTTGTTTGGTTCGGTTTGTTGTTTGGTTCGGTTTGTTGTTTGGTTCGGTTTGTTGTTTGGTTCGGTTTGTTGTTTGGTTCGGTTTGTTTGAATCCGTTATCTACCTGAATCGGTTAGTCCGGCTGAGGGATCCCAGTATGGTCGGTGCACTCTGTCCATGGAGCCATCTGGCTCACTCAAAATGAACAAGGTCCGGTCTTGGTTGCGGTGAAGGTACGATTTTCGCCGATTAACCTCGCCAGGCATCTGCCAGGCGGGATCCGGGTAAGTATCTGTAGCTAGCCAGAAAGTAGAGTTGAACGGACATTCCTTCGCATTTGCAATAAGTTTGTTGTAATCGGTCTTTTTTACCTAGCGAGGGACAATGTCTGTAATCAAAGTTGAGATCGACCCCGTAGAGGTCGGCATGGATTCTGCGCGTCTTCAAAGAATTGGAAAGCATTTCCGAAGCTATGTAGACGACGGGAGACTCCCGGGGTGGTCCATGGTCATTGCTCGAGAAAATCAGGTCGTATACCACGATCAGTATGGCTTTGCTGATATCGAATCCAAATCACCAATCACTCAGGACACTCTGTTTCGCATCTACTCGATGACCAAGCCGATCACTTCGGTCGCACTTATGATCCTGTACGAAGAGGGAAAGGTGGAACTCACCGACCCCGTGTCAAAGTACATCCCGTCATTCGCCCAACCGATGGTCTTTGTGGGAGGTGGATCCAACGATCCGACCCTTCGCCCAGCCACCGAACCGATGAGAATTTGGCACCTCCTCACCCACACATCTGGTCTGACCTATGGATTCCTCTACGCCAACCCGGTCGACACTATTTACCGAAACAATGGATTCGAATGGGGAAGCCCGAAGGGACTCTCATTGGCCGAGACCGTCGACAAATTCGCCGAAATGCCACTTCTGTTCAACCCCGGTTCGGAATGGAACTATTCGGTAGCTACCGACGTACTCGGACGGGTCGTAGAGGTCGCATCGGGGATGGCTCTCGACGAATTCTTCAAAACGAGGATCTTCGAGCCCCTTAAAATGGTCGATACCGCCTTTTATGTTCAGGAGTCCGACGCAGAAAGGCTCGCAACCCTATACCTGCGGGCACCCGAACCGGAGAAGACCTCCAGAATCGACTTCATGGGGGACTTAGCAAAGACAAAACCAACCAGTCCCTCAGGCGGTGGAGGCCTTATATCGACTCTCTCCGACTACCACCGATTCACCCAGATGTTGCAAAACCGAGGCACCCTTGAGGGAGCTAGGATCCTCGGCTCGAAGACCCTCGGATACATGACGGAAAATCACCTACCCGGAAATCAGGATCTTCAAAAATTTGGTCGGCCGATATTCGCAGAGACCAATTACGACGGAGTCGGCTTTGGGTTAGGTTTTTCGGTTGTAATAGACCATCGAGCGACCAAATCCGTTTCCTCCCTTGGACAATACGGCTGGGGTGGGGCGGCTTCTACGACCTTCTGGGTGGATCCTTTGGAGGACATCACCGCCGTATTTATGACCCAGCTCCTACCCTCGAGCAGCTACCCAATTAGACCACAGTTAGCCCAACTCGTCTATCAGTCAATAGTCGACTGATCGATTGGAGAGCCAAACTCGAAGCTGACTAATGGCCGATCATCGAGGGGACCAGATAGAGGGCGAAGCCGATCACCACGAGGCACATGCCCCATGCAAAATAGCGATATGGTGCCCTCAGCCGATACTTTGCAGGCAGGACTCGGGCCTCTAGTAGAATCAGGAACCCCAAGACGATGGGGAGTAGGAGGGCATTGATAACCTCTACATCCACGGCCAAATGGACCAGGTCAAAACTCGCCAGGACGATAATCGCACCAAGCACGTGAATCAGAGAGTAGGAGAGGTAGAACTTTTTTGCCTCTTTCGGCTTTAGGTTGAGACTGTGGCGCCAGTTGAAAACCTCTCCTAACCCCCACGCCGCCGCTACCGAGGCGACGATGGCGGCGACGAGTGACGCCCCTAGCACCCCGCAACCGAGGAGCACCCGGGCCCACATTCGGCCAAGGAATGGCTCGAGAGCTTGAGAAATCGCACCTACGCTTGCCAGGTTAGCCCCTTGGTGTGTCCTTCCTATGGTCGCAGCTAACGATACCACGACCCCGATCATTATGAGCTGAGTAACGACTGCGCCTATCGCAGTATCGATCCGCATGTGTCGAATCGATACCTCCTTGATTCCCTTGTCAATGACCGCTCCCTGCTGGTAAAAGATCATCCAGGGCATTATGACCGCTCCGATATTCGCGGTCAGAAGGTAGAGGTAATTACTATTCGACAAGGGTATGTTGGTTATCCCGCTCGAAAAAGCGCTCACGGAGGGGTGTGAAAGAAACATCGCCGGTATAAAAACCAACTCGGCTAGACCGACAAGGATGCCGATCCTCTCCAAAGATCGATAGCTTCCGGTCAATCCGATCGCAATCAAAAAGAGCGTCACCACGGGTACGACGAGCCAGCGAGAGACGCCAAAGAGTTCACCTACGCCAACAATCCCGACAAACTCACTCACCAGCGCCCCGACCGATGATATAAAAAGAGTCAGCGAGGAGAGGATCGCCCAAAAGGTGCCGAAATTCTCCCTGATTAAAAGCCCATGGCCCTGCTGGGTATAGATTCCCAGCCTCGCCGCCATCTCCTGGACCACGTAGAGTACGGGAATCAAGAGTATCTCGGGCAGCACGAGCTGATAACCGAATTTTGCCCCCGATTGCGCTGCGGTAATAAGTGATCCAGCGTCGGTATCGGCTAGCATTACCACTATTCCGGGTCCGATGACCCCAATCAGCGCTACCGCCCACGGCATAAGGCGCCCTCGCCGACCCCCCTTTAGGTCAGATTCAACAGGGAACGGGGTTCTCACCTTTGCCCCCCGTTACGCATTGAAATTGACCTACCTCCATAGCCGACGGCAAGAACCTCTTCATCAAAGGATAAACAACAAAGCTCGTCTGCCACACTTCGTGCAGGGCGTCAACTAACCTGATAGCTAGGGAAGCCTAGGGCATTGATCGATCCCTCCTCCGACAACATTAGTTGCAAAGCCCTACCCAGCAGGGACCTCGGCCTAAAATCTCAAACTGCCGACGAGCATCATTCAAAGGTCGGAAGCTAACTCAAGTGACTCCCACCCACAGTGCAGCCGTTACCACATGGACAATAAAACGGTAAAAGCTACCTACTGTTCTCGCCCCTCCCCCGCGAAATGCCTTTTTGACTTGGCGTGTTACCCCTGAGCATTTTGCAGGTACCTTGAGTCTGTTTAGACCTTGGGCCTGTGGGGACCTTGGGCCTGTTTAGACCTTGGGCCTGCAGGTACCTTGAGTCTGTTTAGACCTTGGGCCTGTGGGGACCTTGGGCCTGTGGGGACCTTGGGAAAAATTCACACCGGCCAGCACTTGGTCTCCCTATGGCACGCACAGGGGAAACGGTCTCCGGTCTTTTTAATTTTGCTCCTTGGTTAACTCGTAAAGACTGACTTTGTGAAAAACTTATCCTCCAAGGGCCTATCCATAAAAAAGATGATATAAGTCGAAGCACACTATGAAGGAAACTTGAAAAATGGCCGTCTTGTAGCTCAAACGAGCACTTTTTAAGCGATTGACGGACTTTAGAATCCTAGTTTTGGTAAAGTACCTATTGGAAATTCACTAATTAGTTACCGTGTGTTTCCTTTTCGTTTAACTTGCATGAAGCTGCTGTCCACAACGGCTGGTTACCTTGTGGAAGTCAATCGAAGAAATCGATACAAGGCTGGCCTTAGGGTTATAATCCGAGGGTTAGTGGAATTTAGTATCCTGGGAGGGAAAATTGAATAAAAAAGCGGTACTAGGTGCAAGCCTCGGTACTCTGAGCCTCTTTCTTGCCGCATGCGGGTCAAGTTCATCATCGAGCAGCTCCGGCTCTGGAACGACATCGGCCTCTGTGAACTGGGCAAACGTAACTTCGGCTTCCGCCGGAGGAGGGTTTAATGCTTTGGTTGCAGCGGCGAAAAAGGAGGGGCACCTAAACGTCGTTGCCCTCCCACCTGGATGGGCCAACTACGGAGCGATAATCTCCTCTTTTGAGAAAAAGTATGGGATCACTATCACCAGCGAGAACCCAAATGGCTCCAGCGCAGAGGAGCTGGCGGCACTTACTTCGGAGAAAGGCACATCAAAAGAGCCCGATGTCGTTGACGTCGGACCTTCCTTTGCCCTTCTAGGAGCCCAGAAGAACCTCTTTGCCCCATATAAGGTCCAGGAGTGGAATCAGATTCCGACCGACGCGAAAGCGGCAAATGGAGCCTGGTATTTCGACTACGGCGGCTATATATCGATCGGTTACAACGCCGGCACTTTCGGGGCAAACCCCCCAACTAGCTTCGCCAGCCTCCTGCAGCCCCAGTACAAGGGTGCGGTCGCTCTGGATGGTAACCCAACCAGCGCTGGTGCTGCCTTTGGAGCGGTCTATGCGGCGGCACTCGCTAATGGTGGCTCGTTCGCCAATATTCAGCCCGGGCTTAACTACTTCAAGCAACTCGCTCAGGCTGGAAACTACGTTCCAGTGCAGTCGTCGCCAGCGGTGATCGAAAGCGGTCAGATCAAGGTGAACATCGACTGGGACTACCTGAATGCCGCCTATGCGTCGACCGTCGCCGGCAAAGTCAACTGGAAGGTTTTCGTGCCATCCAACGCTAAGTACGCCTCGTACTACGCTCAGGCGATATCGGCGAATGCCCCGGATCCAGCGGCGGCCCGACTTTGGGAAGAGTACCTATACTCGCCGGCTGGCCAGAACCTGTGGCTAAAGGGTTTTGCTCGTCCGATACTTCTGCCCGCTATGGAGGCTGCTGGAACGGCAAACGCAAGTTACGTAAAGCTCCTGCCGGCCGTTTCTGGAGAGCCGACCTTCCCGACGCCTGCCGAACTTTCACAGGCGCAGTCGCTAGTCGCATCTCAATGGCCTAACATTGCTGGTTAGTGTAAAAAACGCACTATAAGGAGCGAGTTGGCCAGTACAACCAACGTTGAGGAATCAGCTCACGGTAGGGCTGAGGGGGTTAGCTCCCTCAGCCCTACCGGGTTGAGGCCCAAGAGAAAAAGACGAAGTTGGCATAATGGAATCGGAACGGTTCCTTTTCTCGTCTATCTCGGACTATTTTTAGTAATACCGGCTATTTCGGTAGTGGTGACGGCATTCCAAAGCGGCTCTGGCAGCTTTACAATGTCGAACTTCAATGAGGCAGTACACGGTGTCTACCTCAAGTCATTCATAAACAGCATCCAGCTATCTTTCGCCGCAGCTATTGTGGCCACGGTACTGGGGGTGCTTGCGTCGCTAGCCGTTTGTGCGTCGTCAAACAGGATCGTGCGGGCCCTGGTCTCCTCGGGTTCGGCGGTATTCGCCAACACCGGAGGCGTTCCGCTCGCCTTCTCATTCATAGCGACCGTGGGGAACTTCGGCGTAATAACCAAGCTATTGACAGATGTCGGATTCAACCCCTACGACCATGGCTTCTCC